>JBGTNV010000001.1:0-3220 GCA_041742875.1 Saccharimonadales bacterium (SeqCode)
GGGTCTGTGCCGCCATCTACCGCATTTAACCCTTTACGAGGTACGGTAGATCCATAACATCAGCATAGACCATACGGTCACAGCGGCAGCTACCAGATACTGTATCGGCTCCAAAGCATCGATCATGAAACATAGGATACCGGCCGCCAGGTTAACCCCAGCTACGATAAAATACCATTTCGACGGTGGATCGACGACACCATTCCAGAAAAATCCAACCGACTGGACTACCAGCCAAAAAGCACCGAGATAACCGATTAGTACGGCCAAAGTGTCGATATAAAATACCGACACGGACACGGCTATGCCGCACGTTATCGGCACCAGCCAGGCCAGATAAATTTTCTTCATCTGTGTCACCCGCATCGGCATTACCTTGGACATAAAACCCAGCCCTATGATAGACACTACCAGCCACAGGACATTGATGAGCTGTTGCTGATACAAGTGCGTCGCCGCATAGCCAACGCCCGTCAGCACGGCCCATAGCAGATAGACCTGGGATCTGGACTCACCCACGAGCGACCGAAAATCAAGCTTACTATCCATATATAGTAATATAGCACGCCGGCTTGACACCGGCTTGCTATAATTAACCTGGTTAAGTACGAAAAGGTCGATACAATGGTTGGTACGAAGGTTGATACAGTCGATACGGAGGTAAGCTATGAAAGTCAGATTTGAGAAGTCAGAGCAGGCCGCGGAGCACATCCGCACGTTTTATTTTTCTCCAGTTGATCCGGCCGCCAAGGTACACCAGGTTGCCGGCCAGTTTATAGAATTGCGTATCCCGCACGATCACAAGGACAGCCGGGGCGACAAACGCTGGTATACTTTGTCAAGTTCGCCTACCGAGGATCTGCTGGCGATTACCACCAAATTCGCACCGGAAAACGGCAGCAGTTTTAAGACAGCCCTGCGCGCCTTGCCTCCGGGGACAGAAGTCGATATGGCCGCGCCGATGGGCGATTTCGTACTGCCCAAGGACGCGTCAATCCCGCTGGTTTTCGTAGCCGGGGGCATCGGGGCCACGCCGTTCCGCAGTATGGTCCGATTTGTGCATGACAGCGGTGAAGATAGGAATATTACTGTCATCTACGCCGCAAACAGCCTGGCGGAAGTAGCCTTCAGGAACACGTTCCAGACCCTAGGGGATACGTTCACGACCGTAATCGGCGATCGTCTGACGCCCGGGAAGATACTGGACGCAGCCGGCCGGGACAACAGCTACGTTTACCTGTCCGGACCGGAGCCCATGGTTGAAGCACTCCAGCAAAGCTTGAAGGACGCCGGCCTAAATAAAAGACGGATCCAAACTGACTTCTTCCCCGGCTATACCCACATATGAAGCTGGGTACGGGAAGTGTACGAGGAAATTTACTGAATTTTGTAGTCTTTGCCCGGCGTATAGACCACTACATTAACGTGGATCTTGGGGTTGTATTTGTCAACAAATGTAAACGAGCCGTCTTGTTTGAACTGTACGCGCCAGGCTTCATCGGCCGCAAAGTCGCCTGACGTATAACCCTGGTCAATGTGACCGCCGTTTTCTGACGCTCCATGACTGTCTTCTTGATCGTCTTGGTGGCCGGCCTTTTGGCCGTCTTCTTGTATACTGTCATGGCCGTGCTCGACCAAAGAAATATTGTGTCTTTTACCGTCGGCGGCAGTGAACTCGACAAAATTTCCGGCCGCGACAGTCACCACATCAGGTGCGGCACCGTTTCGGTTCAGGTGCACGCAATTGCCTTGACAGGCCGGCAATGCCGCGCCGCTACGCTGGGCCAGCCCGTAAACCGCGGTAAAACTTCCCAGGCCTGCCAGCAGCGCAATCCCCAAGACCAGGAACGTAAACCGGCGGCTAGCGCCGGATAGTTCTTTCACTCAACAACCTCGACCGAAGCTTTCATGTATGGGTGGGGTGAGCAGTAGTAAGAGTACGTACCCGCTGTGTTGAACGTAAAGCTGTAGCTCTCGCCCTTGGCCAACAATTGGCTGGCCTTGAAATTTTCCGATGGTGAATCGGGCATTATGTCATGGCGGGCTGAGTCCTGGTTGGTCCAGGTTACAGCCGTACCTTTTTTGATCCGGATCTTTGACTGGACAAAGTTAAAGTTTTTGATCGTAACTTCGTTTGACTCGCCGTTCGGTTCGCTGTGGGCGGAGTTTTGAGATGCATCGGCCGACGAGTCGTCGCCGGCCCTATCCGGGGCATTTAGCAGGATCGCCCCGGCAATAATCACAACCGCCGCGACCGTCACCGATATTCCGACCAACGCTTTGGTCATAATTAGTTCGAAAACTTTTCGGGGCTTTGCTTAACAATAGCACTGGACAGCGTGTCGGCGATCTTGGTCGTGATCTGCTCCCGAGCCTGACGTTGCGCATCGTAACTGCCCGCGTAGTCGCCTGCACCATGCTTATCGACAGCAGTCTTCAGCAGACTGACATGTTCGGATACGAGCGAGGCAACCGCTTCTTTTGGCAAGTTCGGGTTGGCGCCGCTGAGGAAAACGGAGATAGCTTCTACGTAGCCATTCAGATTCTGGACGGCTTTGTCCATACCGGCTTTGTCGCCACCCTTTGCAGCGACGGTGTAATCAACAAAGAAACCGATATGACTGGCCCAAATCTCCTTGAATGCAGCGCCAGCCTCTTCACCGTAGACGCTGGCAACCGCGGCTGACAGTGCGTCAGTGTTTTTGCCCAGGGCGCCGGCGGCTGCCTGGAACGCCGGGTCGCCGTCGAAGCCGGCGCGAGTAGCAGCCGCGGCCAGATCGACGTGTTCTGCTTCGAGGTTGTTCAGTAACGCGCGCAAATCGGCTGCTTTTGTAGCCGTTGTGGGATCCGCGTGAGCGGACTGCGATGCGTTGCCGGCGGATGAAGTGTCGGTTTTACCGTTGCCAAGCATATAGCCGGCGGCGCCTCCGACTACCAATGCTACAACTGCGGCGAGCGCTGCGGTGGTCATTTTGCCTTTGCTTTCCATGTATTCTCCTTCGGGGTTTATTGTATATGCCCTATTGAGTATAGATGCTTTACTTTGTTAAGTAAAGCATCTATCGATGCTTGTCTATCGACAGGACTTACGCATTTTAGTGCAGTTCGTTCGAATACTGAGCACCGAAGCACAGGCGTACTTGTATAGTACGGTGGTGTCCGCAGCCGCGGAGGCATATACATACTAGCATGTATATGCTGAGCAGCGAGGCAAGAGGCG
>JBGTNV010000002.1:0-3213 GCA_041742875.1 Saccharimonadales bacterium (SeqCode)
TTCCCTGTGGCGCTGGAGGACATGGAGACGCATCGGCCAGTCGGCCCTGTCGACCAACTTAAACGGGTCTTCTTCCAAGTCTACCAGGGCCCGCTCCCATTCCGATAGGATTTCGCTTTTTTCAGGCCCTATGTCCACTTCGCTTGCCAGTTCTTTGGCGGCATCCATAAATTGGATTTGTATGTCGAGCGGCCGGACGGTTGAGCCGTCTTGCAACTCTACGGTTCTCCGCAACATAGGGTCCAGTGCGACCGTTCTGGCGACCCTATGCAGCCAGCCCGGCCAGACACGCAGGTGGGCAAGGCTGCGGCGCAGGCGGGGTTGGTCGATAACATCCAGCATGAGCGATGTGGTGCCAAGTTTCATCCGGGTAGCCCAGGGCGACATAGTAGGGTCGCCGGACACTACGTGGACGCGGGCAAAGCGGCTCGAGTCGGCATGAGGTTCGTCGCGTGTATTGAACAGTGGCTTGGCATATTCTGTGGTCGACGGGCTTTCGCCAGTGCCTAGTATTTGTGCTTTTTGGGCGATGGCGAAGCCGCCGTTATAGGTGAGTGTACCGGCGCCGGCGAATATATTGCGGGTAGCGATATGCCCGCCCAGCAAGGGAATGAACGCCGGATCATGATATGTATCGCGCCGGCAGCTGTAATTCTCATGATACCCCCAGCTGTTTCCGGCGTGATCGATAACGCGCCGGTTGAGCGCGAATCCCGCATAGCCACCGTGCCGTATCATCGCCTCCATCGCCGTATATACTATGCGTTCGCCGGCAATCTCATTGGCAGCTGTACCTATTATGGAGTCGTCTTCCGGTGTGGCATACTCGGGGTGGCTGCCATAATCGATATATAACCGGCTGCCGTTTCTCAGAAACTGCCCTAAGCCGCTGTATTCATCGGGAACTGAACGGAGAAACTTCTCGTTGCTCCAGTCTATCGGTTCGAACTCCGTTTCTCTAAGTCTTTGGACTGCCGCGCCGAATTCTAACTCCGTGCCGGTGATTCGCCGCGGCACTGCCAGTTCTCCTTGCCCGTTTACTGTTTCCATTATTATATGGTTACATTTATTTGTTAGAGTTGCAAATTTGCGCAACCGCTGTGGGACCGCTAATAGTATTATCTGCGGGATTACCTGCTGAATTACGAGTTGAGCTAAGGGACAAAAGCGATCCAGAAGAATAGCGCCATACCAATGGCCATATTGATGGCGGGGAAGTATTTGTAGAGCCGTAAGATGCGGTCACGGCTTGGATGCAGGAAGGTGGCGACTACCATACCGACGTATACCGCGCCAGCCGCCAAGCTGAACCAACCCAACCACGACCAGGAGAACCACGCCGCCCCGGCATACAACAAGCCGCACAATGCCAGTGTACCGCGGTCGCCGAGTGCGGTGGCAACGGTGCGAATTTTGGCCCGTGTATCGGCTGCGATATCCGGCACCGCCGAATAAGCGTGCATAGCCATACACCAGAGGCCGGCCGCCGCGAACAGTTGCCACGGCGGCAGCTTGCCGGTGAGGAGGGAATAGCTTACCAGGCCGGGGAAGACGTAGAGGATATTGAAGGCCGAGTCCAGGAACGGCTTGGTTTTGGCCCGCACCGGCGGCATGGAATACAGCACGCCGAAAAAGTAAAAGCCGAGCAGGCTCCAGGCGGCCGCATCGTTATGGCCGGGCACAAACTCAAGCAGCAGATAACCCACGATAATCCAAGTCAAGGCGTGCCGCATAATCAGCCAGGTGTGTTCCGGCCTGACCGCTGCCTCGTAACCCCGCTTCTTCGGGTTGTGTCGATCGGTATCGTAATCGTACGCGTCGTTGATGCCGTAAACGATGAAGTTGGCCGGATAAGTAAAATACAGCCCCAGCGCAACCAGCCACCATCCCAAGCCGCCTACAGGAGCGAATGATCCGGCCGCAGCCACACCGATAATAAACGGCCCGAGCAGGTACAGCCAAAACCTAGGCCGGGAAATCTTCAGAGACTCTAGCTTCTTCGAATTTTTCTGATAGCTTTTCTCAGATATTGCCTGCTTCATCTGTTTGGACATGCCCCTATTGTAACAACACAGGTACGACGCCTTTGCACATTATTGGGCGAAAACTTCCGTTCCTCACTCCATCGTACTGCTAGTACGATTACGTTCCGGTACTGACTTTTCATCCCAAACTGCACTAAACGCGTAATAGCTGTCAACAGCTGTGCGATAATAAAGCCATGGCCAAAACCGCAATAATCATCGGTTCGGGCATGGGAGGCTTAGGAGCCGCCGCGCTGCTTGGCAAAGCCGGCTACCGGGTAACCGTCCTGGAAAAAAACGAAATGGCCGGCGGCCGCGCCAGCGTTTTTACCGTTACCCAAGGCAAAGACGGAACATGGCGGCAAGTCCCCGAACCGCGGAAAGCGCCTAAAAACAGCTTCAGGTTTGATATGGGACCGTCGTGGTACTTGATGCCGGACGTTTTCGAGCATTTCTTTTCACTGCTTGGCGAAGATGTAAACAAACATCTTAAGCTGGCAAAACTAGCCCCCAGCTACCGCGTGTTCTACAAAGGCACATACCGCAAAGTTGACTTCTATTCCGACCTGGCCCGCGACCTGCCGACTATCGAACAGATCGAGCCGGGTGCCGGGCGCGCCCTTAAGCAGTACTTGAATCAAGCCGCCTACCAATACGATATCGCCATG
Source organism: Saccharimonadales bacterium (SeqCode) (assembly GCA_041742875.1). GTDB lineage: Bacteria > Patescibacteriota > Saccharimonadia > Saccharimonadales > UBA4665 > JALQUD01. The sequence continues at coordinate 2,693 of JBGTNV010000002.1, forward strand.
AGCCGCTTCTTGTACAAAAACTACGATTCCGTCAAAGATTTCTTGACTCGTGAAATGGTCGTAGAGGGCAGGAAGCTGAGCGTGTTCCGTACCATGAACCGCCACGTCAGCAAATACTTCCAAACCGACGCCATGCGGAAAATCATGCTGTATCCAACGGTTTTCCTCGGATCCAGTCCTTACAACACGCCCGCCGTGTACAGCATTATGAGCCATATCGATCTCAACATGGGCGTCTATTATCCACAGGGGGGCATCTATGAAATCGTTAAAGCCTTGCAGCGCATCGCCGAAAAGCATGGCGCCGTCTTCCGCGTCAATACACCGGTCGCCAAGATCATTGTCGAGAATAGCGAAGCTGTTGGCGTGGTATTGGAGACCGGCGAGGAACTGCGTGCCGACATCGTCGTCAGCAACACCGACATCCACCACACCGAACAGCAACTGTTGGCGCAGCCGTACCGGACCAAGAGCAAACTATACTGGAAAAGCCGTTCACTCGCGCCGTCAGCTTTCATCAT
>JBGTNV010000003.1:0-7805 GCA_041742875.1 Saccharimonadales bacterium (SeqCode)
ATTTTCGTCACGTTCGTCGATACTATCGTCGTTACCAGTACCTGCGTCGGCCGCCGCATGGCCGCCTACGCCATTGTCAACGATCTTCAGATTATAACGGGCGTCATTCTTGGTACCGAGCGCCCGTAGCAATGTACGCAAACTCTGGGCCGTAGCACCGCGCTTGCCAATTACCCGGCCCAAATCTTCCGGGTCTACTGTCAATTCCAGCAATACACCTTTTTCATCGATACGCCGGTCAACAACGACCGCCTCCGGGCTACTGACTAATGCCTTTACAACGTACTCTATGAACTGTTGGTCGATACTACTATTCATCATCCTCCTCCACTTAACCGGTAAGCCATATTATATAGCAAGGTACAAAGTGCTCAAGGCAACAATTATTCGTCAGATGCCTTGGCTGCTTCAGCCGTAGTGTCTTCCGTATCGGCAGCTACGGCTTCGGCAGGCTTCTCTTCGGGCGCTGCTACAGGTTTCCGTTGCTCTTGCTTCGGCTGGTTCTTGCGCAGCTTCTCCAGGTTACGGATAGCTCGTTTTTTGTCGGCAGGTTTTTTAACCCATTCCGGCAGTGAAACGCCTTCACTGGCCAGTAAGCGCACTACACGCGGTGACGGCTGCGCACCATGTGTCAGATAATATTCAGCCTTGTCTTTGACAAGCGTGGTAGTTTTGGCATGGGGGTCGTAACTACCAAGTTGCGCTACCACACGGCCGCTGGTAGGTGCTTGACGGCTGTCCTGTACTACAACACGGAACATTGCGTGCTTTTTGCGTCCGGCGCGCTGCATACGTATAGCTAACATGTACTGGTATATCTCACTTTCTTACTAAGATTAAAACTCGGATTAAGCTCCTCAGACAATCTCGTGCAATCTCATGATATTCTACAGATAATGCTCTCTTGTGTCAACAACACAACAACGATCCCGATAATTTCTTCCCGAACTTCCAGGCACTAGCGCCGCAGGGTTGACCCCATGCTGTGAGCAGGTATCACAACAACGAGTCCGTAGGAATTACCGAGGTGGAGGGAAAGTGCTGGTGGGTCAGAACACAACGGTAGTACTAGCCGTAAGCCGCTGTTATACGCTCACGCTATCGTTGGCAGTCTTATACGTTGCCAAAGCTGCCTCTGCGGCTTTCTGTTGGCCAGCCTGCTTGCTAGGGCCGCTGCCACGGCCTTTTAGTATGTTATTCACGAATACGCCGACCTGAAAGACCTTATCATGATCAGGGCCGGTCTCATCTAACACTTTATATACCGGTGTGTGGCCTTCGCGACTCTGGGCAATCTCCTGCAAATGAGATTTTGGGTCCATCCACGAGCCGGTGTCAAGAATATGTTTGAAGGTGGTCAGCAACTTGTCGGTAATGAACTTCTTTGCCGCTCCATACCCCTGGTCCAGGTAGATTGCGCCGATAACCGCTTCGAAGCTGTTGGCAAGGATCTGCTCGCGTGCCCGGTCCGTACCCCGCTTTTCGCCGCGGCTAAGCCGGAGCAGCGGCTCAAACTCACAACGGGCTGCCGCGGCACCAATACTCTCGGTTCGAACCAGCGCACTGCGCCAATTAGTAAGGATTCCTTCGGGGTCTGAAAAGCTCGTATAGAGGTATTCGGTCACCACCAGCTCCAGCACGGCATCGCCCAGGAACTCCAGGCGTTCATTGTGCTCATGCACCGTTTTTTTATGCTCGTTGACATAGGACCGATGGGTAAATGCCGTCACCAGCAGTTCAATGTTGTTGAAATCTACACCCAACTTCTCTTTAGCGATCGATTGGTAAGCACTATAATCCATGGCGTCTGTGAAATCCAAGTAAGTCAGTATTTAGAAGCTGGTACGTTGTATTCGAAAAGTGTCTGCTAGAACTGCGTAATTTCTTAGACATGTTTGATTATATCCTAACTTTTATTTTCTAATCATTCTTCCTGGACTTACGCACATGTGTACAGTTTGTTCGAAATACGAGCACCGGAGCGGAGGCGTACCGGAAAGGTACGGTGAGCATCGGAGCGGAAGTTTTCGGGCAAAATGTACACATGTGCGTAAGTCCACGTTTACAGTTTGTTGTCTCTGATGCGCTTCATGCCCAGCAGCATTAATTTACCGATGTCATCGTAGGCGATTTTGTCGGCTGCCTCCGGCGCCGGTATCCACTTAATATCGCTCAACCAGTCTTCGGGAACCAGTTTGTCAGTGTCGCCCAAGCCTTGTACCAGGTAAATATGCATGGTCATAAGTACCAACGTCTGGCCGCGCCGGTATCGAAAATGTACCTTACCGAGCCAGTTATAGATTTTCATCTCCTGCAATCCGGTTTCTTCCTGGATCTCACGCTCGGCTGTCGCTTTCGGCTCTTCGCCCGGCTCAACGTGGCCTTTGGGTATGGTCCAGCGGTTTTTAGCATCTTGGATGAGCAGGATTTCTATCTGGCCGTTAGTCCGGCTGCGACGGAAGATAATGCCGCCGGACGTGGTTTCACGGACGACCTCTTTAATGATCGGCCGGTGTTTACTGACGAAACTACGGATGCCCTGGATAGGCTTGGGACGCTTCATCATAGTAACTAGTCTTCTGCTTTCCGTGTGGTTTGGCTGCCCCCCGGCTCCCCAGACCCATTGCTATCATCCGTATCATCGGGATTGGCGGGATTGGCGCTATCAACGCTGGACGACCCGGCTGTATCGTTATCGCTAGCGTTTCCCGTATCTGCGGTTGTTTGCGGCTCACGCTGGCGCATGACGGTACCTAAAACGCCATTGATGAATTTCGATGAATTCTCCCCGCCGAAAGCTTTTGCCAGCTCAACCGCTTCGTTGATGACAACTTTCGGCGGCACATCCCCGCCGTGCAGTAATTCGTATAACCCCATACGCAGGATTACACGGTCCATGCGAGCGATCTGGTCAATCGGCCATTCCGGCGCTATCGGCTGCAATTGTACATCCAGCTCTGCCTCGTGCTTCGCTACACCTTTGGCTAGACCCTCGATGAATGCCTTATCTTCTACCATTTCCTCGTACCGCGCGATATTGCGCGACAAAATTTCTTCAAGCAAAAACTTGTCATCACCGGCTTCACGGCGAAAATCCTGCTCATACAGCGTCTGTAGCGCAATAATACGGCCCAGATGGCGGTTGGAAGCCATTAGTACAGCCCGCCAACCGTTTTAGCGGCAGATTTAATACATAGAGCAACATGGGTAGCTGCCTGTAGTGCCTTTACTCTGTGAGTTGCCTGTGTATGCGTTGCTTTCATGCTTATTGCTAAAGAATTTGTTTATTAAGGAGTCTTGAGATGACACATTACCCTATTATTGCTAGCAACGTGCTATTTGCTGCCTGCTACTGCAACCTTCAGGCTCTTGCTGCTTTCACGCTTTGTAGTGCGGACTTTAACCGGTGATTTGGCATTGACAGCCCGGGCCAACTTCAATACCAGATGGCTCCGACGCGCACCGGTCGCCCGGTGGCTGGTGCGCTTTTTTGGTTTTCCCATCTTCCATTGCTCCTCGTCACGTTAATTCATCATTACAAACTTAGCTGGATTATAGCCGCAAAAAACTCTAATCTCAAGAACCTAGAGCTATTCTTTCAGCTGATTATAGTATACCACTGCGTGCAGTGTACTACTTTACAACAAAATTGACAATTTTTCCTGCTATATAGATCGTCTTGACGATCTGTTTGTTGGCTAGATGTTTAGCTACATTGGCGGCAGTTTGGGCTACTTTAACCACTTCTATCTCAGAAGCGTCGCCCGATATATCCAGGCTAGCTCGTATTTTGCCGTTGACCTGCACCGCGATGGTTACTGAGTTTTGGATCAAATACTTGGAATCGTATTTCGGCCAATTATCGCAATGAACCGTCTGCCGGTGACCCAGCTGCTGCCATAGCTCCTCGGATATATGCGGCGCAAACGGCGCCAACAGCTGCAACAGGCTTTCGATTGCGAACTGCCAAGCAGGCGACTTACTCATGCCGATGTCCTCTTTTAATTTCATGTACGTATTGACAGCCTCCATCATGGCCGCCACAGCGGTGTTGAATTTTGTGGCTTCAAGATCTTTGGATACCTTTCTAATAGTCTTGTGCGCAACCCGCAGGATTACCTCGCTATCGATCCCGGCATCGGCAACAGAAGCCTTGACGTGAGCTGGACTTTCGATATATGACTGTGTCAGGTTCCATGTCCGCTGTAAAAAGCGGTACGACCCTGGCACGCCACGGGTATCCCATGGCGCCTCCATATCATAGGGCGCGATAAACATTTCATATACTCTTAGAGCATCAGCCCCGTAGCCACTGTCGACAACTTCCAGCGGGTCAACGACGTTACCTTTGCTTTTGCTCATTTTCGTACCATCAGTCGCCAGGATATAGGCGTTATATACCAGCCGTTTGACCGGTTCCGGTTCATCGACTAGGCCAATTGTATGGAAAAAATGCGTCCAGAAGCGGGCATAGAGCAAATGGGAAACTGCGTGGTCGGCGCCATTGTAAAAATCAATCGGCATCCACCGGTTTACAACCGCCGGATCCCAAGCCTGCTGGTCATTATGCGGGTCGAGGTAACGCAAAAAGTACCAACTACTGCAAGCGTAGCCGTCCATCGTATCAGTTTCCCGCTTTGCCTGACTCCCGCACTTTGGACAAGTCGTGTTAACCCAATCCTCCACTCCCGCGAGTACTGAAGTATTACCGCCATCAGGTTTATAATTTTTAATCACAGGCAACACGACCGGAAGTTGATCTTCAGGCACGGCTACCGCGCCATCTACCGGACAATGCACAATCGGAATCGGTGCGCCCCAATATCGCTGTCTGGAAATCAGCCAGTCATGGATTCGGTAGCTGGTGCGCCATTGCGCGTCACCGCCCTTAACCATGTCTTTGGCAATTTCCTCGCGCGTTTCACTAGACGACATGCCGTCATACTTACCTGAATTTACCATGATACCCTCACCCGTGTAGCAGTTTTCACGGACCAGCAGATCGTAAACCAGGGCGTGAAGCGCTTCCCGGACTTTGCTTTCTACTTCATTTTTTGGCAGCCACTCTACGGTAAACTTACCTTGCTCGTCTGCCTCCAGCTTAGTCGCCTGCTGTGAATCGTCGACCAAATCAAACAGCAGTCCGTGCGCCTCGATTTGCCTCGCTACGCCTTTGCTGTGTGCAAAATAATGGTGGTGAATACGGCCGGTTTTCGCTATGAACATAAGGTTGGTATAGCCGGTCTCTTCGGCAATTTCACGTTGTGCGGTTTGGATGATATCCTCGTCCTCGTCGCGCCCGCCGCCGATGAACAGATTGCCGCCTTGTTTTCCCCAGTTGATTGATAGGAATTTTTGCGCTTTCGGATCGCGCACAATCGCCACGATACTGCGGCGGTGCTCAGGGTCCTCCTGCGGGGTGCCTGTCACCGGCTCGACGACTTCGACTATCGGCAAGTTAAACTCTTTGGCGAACTCGAAATCGCGGCTGTCATGTGCCGGAACACCGACTACTGCGCCGGTTCCGAAGCCCATGAGCGCAAAATCCGATACCCAAATCGGCATTTCCCGGCCAGTCAGGTTATTCATGGCGTGGAAGCCGGTGAAAACGCCGGTTTTTTTGCGGCCTTCCTCTTGCCGCTCAATATCGCTTTTAGCCATTGACTTATGTTTGTAAGCAGCGACTTCCGCACCCTGAGGTTCACCATTCTCCGGCACGATCTCTGCGTCGATTACCTGTTGCACGAACGGATGCTCCGGCGCTACGACAATAAAGGTTGCTCCAAAATTAGTATCCGGATGCGTTGTGAAGGTCACGATTGACGTTGGCTTACTGGCATTCGTAACTTGGTAGGTAATGTCGATACCCGTCTTACGGCCAATCCAGTTGCGTTGCATAGCTTTGATGAAATCCGGCCAATCCAGGTCGTCGGCCGATTCTAATAACTCGTCGGCATAATCGGTAATTTTGAAAAACCACTGGGTCAGGAGCTTTTTTTCAACTAAGTTGCCGCAGCGCCAACATTTGCCGGCTTCCACCTGTTCGTTTGCTAATACCGTCATATCGACCGGACACCACCATTGGGCACTTTCTTTCTGGTAGGCCAATCCGTGCTCGAATAGTTTAGTAAACACCCACTGCGTCCATTTGTAGTAGCGGGGGTCGGAAGTATTGATTTCTTTTGACCAGTCATGGCTCATGCCGATGCGTGTAAGCTGCTCGCGGAACCGGGCAGTAGCCTTGGCAATAGTCTCCTGGGGTGATATACCGGTTTTGATAGCGTAGTTTTCCGCCGGCAAGCCGAAGGCATCCCAACCAATAGGGTTATAGGCGTTGAAGCCTTGTTGGCGCTTGACCCTTACTGTCACATCTGCAAGCGTGTACGTCCGGACATGCCCGGTATGCAGCCCGGTGCCGCTAGGATAAGGCAGCATAGCAAAACCGTAAAATTTCGGCTTAGTGTTATCCTGCAGATCAACATGGTATGTCTTATCTTCTGTCCACTTGCGTTGCCATTTCGGTTCGATTTCTTTGGGGTTATATCGTTGCATATCTACTGTATCCTATCAGTTCTTACAGTGATCGGCGAACGGAGCGACCTGGATAGCTTGTCTAGCCGCGCCATAATGATAACAGCGGCAAATTTGTGAGTGACCGGTATGTAAGCTTTACTATTCGACATATTCATATCCTCTTAATTGATTCCGGCAACGACGTAACTGACTTTTGCAAGGCCTTGCTTTACTTTAATCTTTGTGACGGTGACTTGGCCGATATCGGCGGTTTGACGAACGTGCGTACCGCCACAAGGGATTCCGAAATCATCGGCATACAGGACGATTCGCGACGGTTTATTGGAAGGGACGTTTTCCGGCACATGACGACAGTACTTTGGCATCTGGTCTTTTGATACGAACATGAGTTTGTTCTGATAGGCGCTGCCGAGTAATCCATCCACTGTGTCCTGAATGGTCTGCACTAGCCCTTCGGCAACAACCGTACCATCGGGCACCGCGTACTCCACGAAGCTCATGTGCGGATAGTGGCCGCCCCTGCCGGGGATCCAGTCAGGTGCAACCTCTGAAAGTGCCATATCGATTACATGTCCAGCCGAATGGAGGCGGGTATTTGTATTGCGGCGAGCCTCGTCGACACGGCACTGCACGCTGTCACCAGGTTCGAACGTACCTGATTCAAAGCTACCAATATGCTGGACGACACCTAATTCGTCAAGCCGCACCTCACTAATGTTAAAAAGTGCGACGTCAGACCGGATTGATCCCGTATCCCAGTCTTGGCCGCCTCCCCTGGGATAAAAGCATGTCCTGTCCAGGATTATCACCGTACGGCCATCTTCCGCATCTTTGATCTCTACTACGGCTGCGTCGCACGCAACAACACCAAAATCTTCCAAATACATCAACTGCGTAGCCATCTTACACTCCATTCTTTTAGGAACTGCCGGAAGTTATAAAACTGATAAGTACTAAGAAACCGCCCGGCGGGCGAGGAGTTGCGAAGAATAGCAAATGTGACTCATTACAGATAATTATATCAGATATGATCGAATTTTTAAGCCGATACTTGCCTTCTCGTACATTAAAAATGGGAAATAGTTTGCACTACGCTAATGTTTTTATTTGGCATTTTCGCAATAAGACACCTTGAAAAGCCTCCCAATCGACAATCGCCGATATAGGTAACCCTGTCGCTGCTCTAGGAACACTTTATGCAGCTGCATACCTCTAGCAAAAAATGGTCAAAAATCGCACAACACGATTTTTTAACCTGTACGATGAGACGG
>JBGTNV010000004.1:0-2498 GCA_041742875.1 Saccharimonadales bacterium (SeqCode)
CCCGCAGCTCAGCGGCCGAAGGAACCTCAGTATGAAATACCAAGACCTGTCAATAAGTAAGCACAAATCACCCAAGCGGGTAGGCCGCGGCATTGCCGCCGGGGGTGGTAAAACAGCCGGACGGGGCACAAAAGGACAGAATTCACGCACCGGTTCTTCGCGCAAACCGGGCTTCGAGGGCGGTTCAAACCCAATGATGCAGCGGCTACCTAAGTTGCGCGGCTTCAATTCGAGTAAAACGGCTGCTGAAATAGTTTTTACCGGCCAGCTCGACAGCCTAAGCTCCAAAACTATAGATAACGCGGCTCTAGCTGCTGCCGGACTAGTGTCGAACGCACATACTGCTGTCAAGTTGCTAGTCAAAGGGGGAGTCTCCAAGCCGAAAACAGTCCGGTTGCAGTACGCAAGCACACAGGCGATTGCAGGCCTAGAGAAGTCCGGCGGGAGTTTCGAAATCGTTCCCCGTGTTGGCCGTCCTGCCACGGCCGCCAAAGGCTCCCGCCGCGCAAAAAAAGAAGTCCGGCCGCAACTTACTTAGAACTCATTTCGTCGCTAAAATCCGGTAATCCGTTGACTACAGGAAAAAAGGACATTTCTACCTTGCGTTGACAAAAATAGGTGCGCAAGTCGGCGCATTGCTCTATACTAGTAAACATTGCAAAAAGATGAGAGGCCCAGTAGAGGTTTTTAGGGGTTTTATGAACTGGAAAGTTATTGGACAATCATTGAGTAGCCGTGATATGCAGAAGCGTATTCTCGCGGTTTTAGGCATACTCTTGATATTCCGAATCCTGGCACATATCCCAGTACCGATCAGTGATCCGCAGACGCTTCGCCAAGTACTGGATAACATTTTCAATTCGGAAAGTTCGCCGCAATTACTGAACTTTATCAATATCCTGTCTGGAGGCGCACTGGCAAATTTCTCGATAATGATCGCAGGGCTGGGCCCATACATCAACGCGTCCATCATTATGCAGCTGCTGACAAAAGCAATTCCGAAGCTTGAGACATTGCACAAGGAAGGCGAGTTCGGTCAGAAGAAGATCAACCAGATGACCCGTTTACTGACATTCCCGCTGGCAATAATCCAGTCAATAGGAGCTATCTACCTGATCAAAACAACCGCCCAGCAGTATGGCGGAATGGGCGACATTACCGCTACGGCATCCCTGATGCAGTGGGCGTTGATGGTGGCGGCCTTGACCGGCGGATCGATGCTATTGATGTGGCTGGGTGAACTAGTTACCGAACAGAGTTTGGGCAATGGTATATCATTGTTGATTACGGTCAGTATTGTCAGCAGCTTGCCGGCCAGCGTATCGAACATGGCCACGACTGTTTACGATAAAGAGAGCAAGTGGTCGCCGTTCGGAGTAAACCTTCCGTTTGATCCGAAATCCCTGACGATCGCTTTCGCGCTTGCGATAGCCGTTATAGCGGTAACCTGGATTGTCGTTAAGCTCAATGAAGCGTCACGGAATATCACGGTTAATTATGCCAAACGGGTTCAGGGCAATCGCGCGTACGGCGGCGTTACTACGAAACTTCCCGTCAAACTCATAACCGCCGGAGTCGTACCAATCATCTTCGCGGTGGCCTTCTTGAGCGTACCTAGCTTCGCCGGGCAGCTTTTGACCAGCTCGGGCAGTGCACGACTGCAAGAAATCGGCACACTTATGGTGCAATGGTTCCAGAACCCTTCGGCTGCCACGTTTGCGGCTGGCGGCTTTACGCCATACATTTACCCGCTCACATACTTCCTCCTGGTTTTCGCCTTTACTTTTTTCTACACCAGTATTACTTTCAACTCCAAGGAAATCGCTGAGAACCTGCACAAGCAAGGCGGTTTTATCGAAGGCGTACGTTCAGGCGCGCAAACAGAAAAATATCTGGGCAAGCTGGTGAACCGACTAACATTGTTCGGTGCCGCCAGCCTAGGGTTGCTGGCAATTACGCCGATCATAGCCCAGGCGTTCTTTTCCGGCAACAGTATGGTGGCCAACCTGGCCCTGGACGGCACCAGCGTCTTGATCTTGGTGTCAGTGGCGCTTCAGACGCTGCGGGCCGTAGAATCCCGGGCACTGATGGTAACATACGACCAGTACTCGCGTGACGACTTCTTTTCGGATATGGACCCCGGCACCGGCAGTTCTAACGGCGGGGATAGCCCGCGTAAGCGCCGATTCCGTCTATTACCCTCCAGAGTCAAAAAGCCGCAAAAAGCCGTCTAACCAGACAACGACATTATTATGAATATATCCCAACGATTTTATACTTTACAAACAGCAGCAACAGCTGCTATACTTTACCCTTGTTATATTTATGGTCGCGAGTATGTCTAGTACAAAAGAAGTAATTGAGCTGACAGGCACTATCATTGAGACCCTGCCAGGCACTCAATTTAAAGTCGAACTCGAAAACGGCCATCAGATAATAGCTCACGTCGCCGGCAAAATGCGGAAGCATTTCATACGCATTGTGCCGGGCGACAGCGT
>JBGTNV010000005.1:0-2877 GCA_041742875.1 Saccharimonadales bacterium (SeqCode)
GGATTTTATCGAGGGTGCGATTCATACATCTAATGTAGATAAAGCTACCGTTGAAACTTTCTGGCAACAGCTCGAAGCCTTTGCTGCTTATTGTTTTCCTAAAGCCCACGCAGCCTGCTACGCTACCATTGCTTACCAAACTGCATACCTCAAAGCCAACTATCCGGCAGAATTCATGGCTGCACTCATGACTAGTGACTACGACGACACCGATCGTTTGTCGATTGAAATCAGTGAGTGTAAAAAAATGGGTCTGTCGGTGGCACCTCCGGATGTTAATGAATCCTTTCTAGAGTTTGCAGTCGTACCGGATACTAATCAAATTCGTTTCGGCATGAATGCTATCAAGAACGTTGGTACGGGGGCGGTCGAAGAGATATTGCGTGCCCGCAACGAGGGCCAAGGCGAAGCCGGTAGAAGTAGTAAAAGCGAAGCCGGTAAAGACGGTGCCGGCGACGCTGGTGGAAATGGTAATTTCAAAGATTTAGAAGACTTCTTCTTGCGTGTCAACACCCGCATCGTCAATCGCAAAGCCCTGGAAAGTCTTATCAAATCCGGTGCTTTTGACCGCTTTGGCGACCGGGCGGTACTGCTTTATAACCTCGACGTACTACTGGCATTTGCTTCGCGTGTCCAGAAAGACCGCTTGAGCGGCCAGACTGATCTGTTCGGTGCCATGGTTAGCGAATCATCTGCTACACGGGCAACTCTTAAGCTCGATGAAGCGGCGCCGAAGATCAACCAGCACGAGCAGTTGAAATGGGAGCGTGAGCTGCTTGGCCTTTACCTGAGCCGGCACCCGTTGGAATTGTACGAGGCATTTTTGACTGAACAGGCGGTGCCGCTGAACAGCATCAAACCGGAGCACGATAGCAAAGCCGTGACATGCGGCGGTGCCATCAGCGATATCCGTGAAATTACCACCAAAAACGGCCAGAAAATGGCCTTTGTCAAAATCGAAGACCAGTTTGGTGAAATCGAAGCCTTACTGTTCCCAAGCAGCTATCAACGGACTCTCGGCTTGTGGGAGCGTGACCGGGTGGTTCTGATACGCGGCCGGGTTTCAGCCAAAGACCGCGAGGGCAATATCGGCGACGAAATCAAAATCATGGTGGATGACGCCCGGGAAGTTACCCATGAACAGGCGGCCTCGTATCAGCCGACCGGCCGTAAGCCCAAGGCTATGCAGCCTAGCGCCAAGACAAAAATGAAAACGAAGCTGACGCCCAAGCAGGCTAATGTCGCCAGAGCTGCCAGTATCAGTACTTCACGGACGGCGGAAGATAGCCCGTCGTCAAGCGGTTCACGTTCAGCTTCGTATAACGCGGAGCCGCGCGTTTACATCCGTTTACATAATACTGACGACCAACATGTCCTGCTCACGTTAAAGCGAACCATTGATGCTAATTTCGGTACGACCGATGTAGTGCTGGTGCTGGGCGGAGACAACTCCCGGCAGATTATCAAGTTGCCTGGCGGGGTCAAAGAGGACCAGAACGTCATCGACCAGCTACGGACGTTGGTAGGGACGGATAACGTCAAGCTTCAGTAACGGGTCAAGCAAACAATATAGGCTGTTGGCACAAGGGTATTCAAGGGTTTTTTATGAGGCGCTACTGGATGAAGCCAGCTGTCCTGGTCAGTAAACTGCCGATAATGACGATGCCGACGATAACCATGTCGAGTTTCCAATGCCTGATAATGAACCGTTCGCCTTTAACGAGTGCGCGGTGCCAGAAATACATATGGCGCAGGATGAAAATACCGGCGGCTACTGCAATAATCAGCGTGGTGGCCAGGACGCTCCAGGGAGATATGTCGGCCGCTACTAACTGCAATCGGGCGACACGTTGGTCGGCTCCGTAAGGGTTTGCAGGATTGGAGGTGGCAGCATCGGTCGTGGCAGCTGCTGTGCCAGCCGGCGGCGCAACAGACGGACTAACCGGGTTTATGGTTGCCGGAAGTGGTGCAGGCTGTGCGGACAGCGGTTCGGGCGGTACGGATGGCGGCGTTATTTGGTTCCGGGGGGCTGCCTGGCTGGTTGCCGGCAACGGAGAAGTATTGGCCGGAGCTGTTGCGGCTGCGGCTTGGCTGGCAGGCTTGCCGTATAGCGCTACCACAATTGTCGCGGGCCCCTGGCCCTGGTACTCGGCGACATTAGCGATGCCGAAACCAACATCTTGGTAGGCGTCGTTCAGTACGTTAGCACGGTGTCCCGGACTGTTCATCCAGCCGGTAACGGTCGCCTGGCTGTTGTCAAAGCCGTAGGCCAGATTTTCACCGGTCGCCAGGTAACTATAGCCGGCATTGGTAACAAACCACCAAGGCTCTACACCCTCGGGTGTAACATGGGACCAGTAGCCGCGGGCGGCCATGTCGTTAGCTTTCGACTGAGCGGCGCTGGTGAGTTGCGGATGAACGGCCAGTGTTTTTTGTCCGGAGTTGCTACGCTGGACGTTCGTTTCCTGTAAGAGCGCTGACGGGCTCATGCTGGTGGCGTAGGCAAGCACGCCGCCTGCGGCTGGCCAGAGCATGTTCAACAGAAAGCCCATACCGATTAGGGCTAACATCGGCAAATACGGCCAGTAGGCCTTTGCGTAAGGCTTACTGTGTTTGTGGTGTTGGCCGTTGCGCTTTTTATGGTGCGCCAAAACCGGTTTTTTGGATTTTGTTACGAGAGCCATCGACTATATTTAAGCATAAATGTTGATGATAACGAAGTGCGGGCGGTTTAATGCCGTGGTCTGAGACCGGAGGTTGCTACTCGTAGAAGCGGCAGTGATACAGCGCCATAGCGGCGGCTTGGACGACGTTGAAGGACTCTTTGCGGCCGGACATCGGTATTTCTAATACGGAGTCCATTTGAGCCAGTACCTC
>JBGTNV010000006.1:0-3305 GCA_041742875.1 Saccharimonadales bacterium (SeqCode)
GGCGTGGTAGACGCAGAGGTCTCCAGGCTGGAAGGAGTATCCCAAGACGCTTCCAAGGCGCCTTCTAATATACCTAGTATATTGGGCCAGGTAATAGGAGCAGTTAAGGCGAAGGCCGGGCCGGCAGCTGACGGGGCGTTAATCGCGCGGCTCGTGAAAGATAGACTTGGGAGGCTTAGCCGGTGAGTATACGCTTCTGTGCGGTTGGAGCTGCGGCGTGATAGTGCTGATGGGTGTAGCCGGCAGCGGCAAAAGCATGCAGGGTCGTCTGCTATCCGATGAGCTGGGATATGCCTGGGTATCAACGGGTGAGATATTGCGGGTACTTATTACCGGCAAACGGCGGCAGGAAATGCTTGAAGGCAAGCTATTGAGCGACGAGGAAATGATAGAGATCCTGGACAAGGTGTTCGAGTTGGTCGACACCGACCAGCAGTTTATTCTGGACGGGTTCCCGCGGACTGTGCCGCAAGCTGACTGGTTGATTGATCAGGCCCAAGCCAGCCGGTTCGAACTGGACGCGGTGGTGCACTTATCTGCTAGTGAAGAGGTAGTACGTGAGCGGTTGCTGTCGCGAGGGCGGATGGACGACCATGAGGACGCTATCGCCGAACGTTTCCGCGAATATCAGGCGATGACGCTGCCGATATTGGAGCATTTCCAACAGGAAAAAGTCCATATTTATACTGTTGATGCGGCGGAGTCACCCAAAGATGTGCATGATCAGATAGTGGCGTACCTAAACGGTTTGATAAAGTAAGTCCTGTAGTGTGTTTCACTGCACTGGTCTAGAGAGATCCTGAAGGTTTGATGTATACGCGAGTAAAAACCGGCAAAGAAATCGATGCTATGCGGGAAAGCGGGCGGATGCTGGCGTCGGTCTTGGCTGTGCTGGAACCTCAGGTGGTGCCGGGCGTGACTGCTAAGTCGCTGGCCAACGCCGCCGCTCGTGAGCTAAAAGCCTTGGGGGGTGAAGCGCCGTTCCTGAATTATCACGGCTTTCCGGATGTGCTGTGCGTATCTATCAATGACGAAGTGGTACATGGAATACCATCGCACCGGGTGATAGCTGAGGGCGATATTGTGGGTTTGGATTTCGGTGTAAAATACCGGGGTATGATCACGGATTCCGCTATTAGCGTCATAGCCGGAAAGCCGCGCGAACAGCGGCATGTGGAACTGGTGAAAATGACAGAAGCATCGTTACTGGCGGGTATCAACGTGCTGCGCGGCGGCGTAAAAACCGGTGATATCGGCACGGCCGTGGAGGCGGTATTGCGGAATGCGAAAGGGGGTCGATTCGGTATTGTGCGCGACCTGGTGGGGCATGGTGTGGGACATGAATTGCACGAAGATCCGAATATCCCCAACTACGGCCGGGCCGGGTCCGGGCCGGGGCTTGAGTCCGGCATGACAATCGCAATCGAGCCGATGGCTACCATGGCGGGTGAGGCGGTGTACGTGGCCGGCGACGGTTGGACTATCCTGACCCGTGACCGGTCCTGGTCGGCCCATTTTGAGCATACGATACTTATAACCGATGATGGCTTTGAAATTTTGACCGACAGGACTTACGCACGCGGCACAGTTCAGGCGTAAATCTCCGCTGCTCCTCCAGCGTACGGTATTCCGTCAGGACGTACGCTTCCGTCCGCTGCTCGATTTCCATCCCGAACTATACTCGCGTGTGTAAGTCCTCCAAAGATATGGTACCGGTGGCTGACTTGCCGAAAGGTAAAGGTTAGCGCTATACTGCCGGTATGCGCGAAAACTCTGCTCCGCACTTTGCCGGTCTTGATATTGGCACGTCCGCTGTACGATGTGTGGTGGGGATGGTCAATACCCAGGACGCCAAGCCGTCTGTTATTGGGTACGGCCAAGCGGTTAACCTGGGGATGCGCAAAGGTATAGTCGTTCACGTTGATGATGTGGCTGAAGCGATCGTCCAGGCGGTGACCGAGGCCGAGCGGGTGGCTGGAGTACAGGTTACCGCGGCGACATGCAATATCAATGGCGCGCATGTCAGCGGCATGAACTCCAAAGGTGTTATTGCTATCAGCGCGGCTAACCGAGAAATAACCGATGACGACCGGTTGCGGGTCGAAGAAGCTGCCGCGGTCGTAAAACTGCCGCCGAACCGTGAAATTATTCAGATTTTCGCAAAAAATTATGCGCTCGACGGACAGTCGAATATCAAAGACCCGGTCGGCATGCGCGGCGTCCGGCTGGAAGTCGATACGCATATCGTGACGGCGTCGACGCCGAATGTACGCAATCTGAATACGGCGCTGGAGAAAACTCAAATCCGCATCAATCACCATGTAGTATCGAGTCTGGCGGCAGCCGAGGCGGTATTGGGCCGCCAGCAAAAGGAAGCCGGTACGGTGCTGCTGGACATTGGCGCCGGTACAACCAATCTGGTGGTATTGGAGGACGGCGAAGTCCAGCACGTCGCGGTGTTGCCGATAGGAGGATTGCATATCACCAATGATCTGGCAATCGGGCTGAAAACCGATCTGGATATCGCCGAGGCGGTCAAGGTCAACCACGCCAGCCTGCAGGCTGGCGCCGAGAAAAAAGGCATATTGCGGATAACCAACGGCGACGAGCAATATTCGTACAAGTCGGCCGATGTGCATATGATTGTCGAAGCCCGTATCGAAGAGCTGTTCGAGTACGTCAACAAAGAATTGCAGCGGATTCAGCGTGCCAAAAAACTGCCGGGTGGTGCCGTATTGGTCGGCGGCACGTCAAAACTGCCGGGTATCGCCGAATTTGCCCGTGAGCAGTTACAGTTGCCGGCGCGTCTCGGCAAACTCCAGCCGTTAGCCGGACTGATTGATATCGCCGATGATGTAGCGTACTCCACGGCTGCCGGCCTGATGCTGCTGGATATGCTACTGCCGGGCGATGCGTTGCAGCCGAATGGCGACCATTATCCGGTAGTTGGCGACGTCAACGCGCTGTTCAGTAAGCTGACCGGCTTCTTTAAGAAGTAGCGGGCGCGACTGCGCAGGCATGCACATTGCGGCGTTGCATACTCCAATGCTCCTCCAGCGTATTACAATACGTTTCCGTCCGCGCTTCGTTTGCGCCTTGCACTGCACATACCTACGCAGCCGCTTTACGGTGTATGATGCAGGTATCACGCGTTTGCACATTTTGAGCGAAAAGACTCCGCTCCTCACTCCATCGTACTTCCGGTACGATTGCGTTCCGGTGCTCGCTTTTCATCTCAAACTACACTAAACGCGTGATACCTGTGATGATGGACTTGATGGCGATGTAATAATTTTGTATACGCT
>JBGTNV010000007.1:0-3209 GCA_041742875.1 Saccharimonadales bacterium (SeqCode)
ACCGTTTCATATTTCTCACGCAGCACTAGCGCCAGTTGCGGGTCGCACTTCAGGCTGATATTCACCGGGTCTTTCCCTTCTGCTACTAACGCAAACATTTTCGCTTTAGCATTTCCATGGGTATCATCCGAGCCGACTTTATACACCGCCACGTCCTTGCCAAACGGATAATCCAGCCGTGCTTCCGGCATGCTCAGTAAAAAGTCTTCTACAACCCTATGGTCCATCATTGCTCCGCGTTAATTGTTCCTAATGCCGGTACTGCCGCCTCTAAAATGCGCCGGTCCGCTGTACAGAACCGGGCCGATTGAGCGATTGATTGAGCCATTAGGAGATGGTCAAATGGATCCCGCCATGAAAGCGAAGGTAGATCACGATAGGCCGCCAGTGCGGAAGAATCAAGTATACATAAAGTAAATTCCATACCACCCATCAGATCATGCAGCACATCAAGCTCTGGAGCAAGCTTGCCGGCCCGCTGCTTTTGCAACAGCTCAAAGCCACCTACGGTAGAAATTAAAACATCATTTTTAGGATTAGCTATCTGATCGACAGCCTCGCCGCCAAGCCGTTCAGGCGCAACGAACCACCAGTACAGCACATGAGTGTCAAGCAATATCTTCATCAACCGACTGGTCCATAGCTGCTAATATCTCCGCTGGAGTCTCATCGAAATCATCGGCAATCCAGAAACCCTTGCCCGCCAAGGCACCGGGCTTACGCGCCTGGGTAGTATTGGTGTCCAGCGGCACAATCTTAGCAACTGGTTTACCGTGTTTGCCCAACAATACTTCTTCGCCGCGTATGGCTCGGTCGAGATACTTCGAGTAATGGGTTTTGAGGTCATGAACATTGATAACGTGGCTCATGTCTTGAATATAACAAAACGGACTAAGTTAGTCAATGATCGGAGCTATGCACATCACACTCAGAACCGCCCCGCCAAAGCAGCAGCCCGGCGAGTGCTGAGAGTTGCCTGTTGAGCCCCTGTCCTCCATTCTGCGCACTATTTTTGGTGAAGCCACTCAAGGTAATACTGAAGTTCGGCAATACTGGCCTGGATATCGTCAAAGGCGCGGTGGGTGTTCTTTTTCTCGTATTGGACGCTATGCCGGCCCTGCATGAATACTTTCCAGGCGCTGACATCGAGCATACGATAATGCAGCAGCGCATCGACTTCCGGCCACCATTGCTTGATGAATATCCGGTCGTTGTGGATGGAGTTGCCGGCCAGGATAGCCGGTTCATCGCCAAACTGCGCTTGGATAAAGCCGGCCAGTTCGTGTATGACGTCACGTTCGGTTTTACCTTGAGTCCGCACCCTTTCCGTCAGGCCGCTCGCATCGTGTTGCGCTTGCGCCCAGGGGTCCATTGTCGTCAGCTTATCCTCCGGCTGCAGCACAAGCGCCTCGTAGCTGGCCAATGTCGCGAAGTTGAAGTCGGTGATTTCGGCGGCAACTTCTACGATGACATGTTCCCGCGGATCAAGCCCGGTCATTTCCAAGTCAACCCATAGCAGTTTCGTCGGCAGAAGTGCTTTATCAATAGCTTTATCAATAACGGTCATCTGGTGCATTATACAACTTCCCGCGTACTATTTTACATTTTAGTAGGAGCTGCGATGCCGAGAAGGTGAAGGCCGGATTTCAGGGTATCCGCATACTGCGAGACTAACTGGAGGCGGACGGCTTCGCGCTCATCGCCTATGACAATGTTTTGCTCATAGAACCGGTTGAAGATTTGAGCAAGTTCGTAGAGATAGGTGCAGATGTGGTGCGGCATGAATTCGGCAACCGCTTTGTCAGCGACTTCGGGATATTCGGTAATTTTGCGGAGCAGCGTGCGCTCGTCTGCCTGAAACAGACCGCCAGCCTGTATACTGCCCTCATCGAGGATTGCGCTAAGCCCTTCTTCGAGGCGTATTCCGCTGTTTTCTGATGACGTATCACTACTGTCCGACGATTTCCTGAGGATACTGCAAGCCCTGGCGTGGGCATACTGCAGATAAGGGCCGCTGTTGCCTTCCAAACTGACCGATTCTTCGGGAAGAAATATGATATCGGCACCGATACGCTGCTTGAGGAACGCGTATTTTATTGCACCAAGCGACGCTTGTTCGTCCTGTCGCCCATTGATTTTCTCATTGGCTTCAGCGGCGATCTCCAGTACTTCGACGGCACGCAGGAAGTTGCCCTTGCGCGAGCTCATCTTCGTGCCGCCGGCCAATTTTACATTACCGTGCGGTAAGTGCCGGCTGCGCTCCACTAAGTCGGGAGCGAATTGTTCAACACTCTTTTGCACCACTTTCATATATTCGACGATGTCATTGCCAGTAATGACGACCGACAGGTCAAACTGGTAATCCTGCCACTTCTTCATGATCAGGCCGATGTCTTTGGCCTCATAGGTAGGCAAACCCTGTGAAGTAATGAAGACTCTGGTATGCAAACCGTAGGGTTCACCTTCGAACACCACCGCGCCGTCACTCTCTTTGTAGACACCCTTGGCGAGCTGCTCCCTGACCGTCTGCAGACCTAAGGCCGCAACCCCGCTCTCGGGATAGTACTTTTCAAACGGTGTGCCAATACGTTCGTAAAACGCGTCAAAATAGTCGTAGCTCCACTGCCGGCAGGTCCAGTATATTTGCGCGAACGGCGTCTTAATTTCATCGCTGTCGTTGTCGGCATGCAGCCGGTAGATACGTTTGTTCAAAGCAATGATCGCTTGCTTAACCTCACTGTTATCGGCGGCGGCATCGTACGCCTGCGTACCCTTTACGTAGGCCCGGGCCATCCATTCCGACCGCTCATTTTCCGGCACATCGGCAAGTTTTTCAGGATATTCTCCGCCAAGCTCTTGGATGATCGCCCACATAGTTCTACCGACATGCAGACCGACATCACCGCCGAAATTCGTGCGATGGACCGTACCGCCGGCCACTTCGATCAAATTCGAGATAACGTCGCCGATTATACTGGTGTACAGGTGTCCGACGTGGAGAACTTTGAACGGATTCGGATCGGAATATTCGGTAACGATTGTCCGGCTGGCATAGGTTTGAGCAATGCCCTGCCCTGCGAGCGTGATGAGCGCCGCATCAGTCAAACGCAGGTTGATAAAACCGGGGCCGGCGACAGTGACTTCACTTATCTGATTCGTCAGACCATTACGTAACTCCGCGACGATTGCTTCGGCGACTTCCCGCGGAT
>JBGTNV010000008.1:0-3617 GCA_041742875.1 Saccharimonadales bacterium (SeqCode)
AGTGAGCTGCCCGATTCGCCGGTCGTTGCTTAACTTCCCAAGGAAGCTAAGGGCGTTACTGTTGAGTGCAGCATGCTCAGGAAGCGTTTCTACCACTGATAGCCGCGGACGGACTATGGGGTCGCCAGTGAAATCTTCTACCGGGTAGTCCGCTTCCGCTTGGTCAGCCAAAGCCAAAGAACCGGCATGCTCAGTCACATTGCCTGCTAAACGGAAATCAGACCAACGGTCAGGAAAAAGAACAACGTTATCAGGCAATCTGTCTTGATCCAGAAAGTACAAATCATAATAGTTGATTGCTTCTGACATAATTATCTGCCTTAGTCCAGTGATATGTTATGTATTATGAACCCCTGTTGCGAGATTGCAAGCACAAGCAAAATCAGGGCAAGCACGCTATACTGTAGATAAATGGGTGGCGGCGACAGACAGTTGAATTTTTACCGGCTGCCGGCTGATGAAGTCGGACGGCAGCTTGGATCTGGAAAGGATGGCCTGAGCGACGCGGAGGCGACTGAGAGGTTGGGTCAGATGGGCCCAAATGCGCTTGACGTAAAGCGTAAAGAACCATGGATCGTAGCCTATGCACAGCAGTTCCGCGACCTTATGATCGTACTATTGCTGGCTAGCGGCCTGTTGTCGTTTTACCTGGGGGACGGTCAAGCCGGCACGATTCTGCTGGTGTTAGTGTTCTTCAATACGGCCATCGGATTTCTGCAGGAATTCAAGGCCGAGAAGCTGATCGAGTCGTTAGAGAAACTGGTCGTCAACAAGGCCCGCGTACTGCGCGACAACGAATTGACGGAGACCGCATCTACCGAACTCGTACCGGGTGATATCGTTTACATTGAAGCTGGTGATTCGGTCCCGGCCGACTTGCGCCTATTGACCGAGGAAGAGCTCAGTACCAATGATTTCGCGCTTACCGGCGAGAGCCAGCCCGCCCGCAAATTCACCCACGCCATTCAGGCTGAAGTGCCGCTGGCCGGCCGGCACAACCAGTGTTACATGGGGACTACCGTCGCCACAGGCCACGGTTACGGTATAGTCATCGCCACCGGCATGCACACCGAACTCGGCCGCATCGCTTCGCTCAGCGCCGATACCGGCCGGGTCCGCAGCCCGCTCCAGCGCGAAATGAACAACATCGCCACCCGCCTCACCCAGGGCACGGTAGTACTATGCGCCGCACTGTTGCCTATTGCGATCCAAAGCGGCCTGGAGGTCAAAGACGCGCTTCTATTTGCCATCGGTTTCGCCAGCTCCATCATTCCGCAGGGTTTGCCGGCCGAGATTAATACCGCCTTGGCCCAAGCCGCCTCCAAACTGGCTCGCGCTCGCGCCCTGGTCAAAAAACTATCAGCCGTCGAGACGCTTGGCGCAACCAACGTCATCGCTACCGACAAAACCGGCACGCTCACCGAAAATCAAATGACCGTTGAACATTTCCTTATCGGCAAAAAGCACTACGACGTTTCCGGCGGCGGCTACGAACCAAGCGGCAGCGTTACTGACGAGCATGGGCAGCCCTTATCAAAAAGCAGCCTGCGTGAACTGGAACTGTTTTTTGCCACCGCGGCCCTGGCCAGCAACGCCCGGGTCAACCCTCCGGACGACGAGCATGCCGTCTGGTACTGCCTGGGCGACCCGACCGAAGGCGCCGCCGTCACGATGGCCGCTAAAGCCGGTATCGATATCGCGGCCCTCGAAAAATCGTACCCCGAACTGCGCGAATTCCCGTTCGACTCCGCCCGCAAGCGTATGAGCAGCATCCGCCATTATGGCTCCAGTAAAAACCTCTACGTATTCGTGAAGGGCGCGCCGGAAAGCGTTTTGGAGCAGTGCGACGAACTGTGGGACCACGGCCACGTCCGCAAGCTCGCCCGGACAGACCGCACCGGCATTCTGAAGGAAAACGACCTCCTAGCCGGTAAGGCCATGCGCAACCTCGGCTTCGCCTACCGTATCCTGCCAGCCGGCACCGACATATCGAAGCTCGATCTGGAAACGACCGAACAGCACCTGACCTGGCTCGGCTTCGCCTCGATGATCGACCCGCTGCGCGAAGAAGTTCCGGCCGCCATGCTGGCCGCCCGCCAAGCCCATATTAAAGTTTCCATCATTACCGGCGACAGCGCCCCGACCGCCCGGGCGATAGCCGTACGGGCCAAGCTCACCGACCGGCCGGAAGATATTGAAGTCGTATCCGGCGAGGAACTTGCCGCCCTCAGCGATACGCGGATTATCAGTCTTGTCCGGCGCGGCGGCGTGATATTTTCCCGAGTCGCGCCGGAAGATAAATTGCGTATCGTCAGCCTGGTACAGGGCAGCGGCCAGGTTGTAGCCGTGACCGGCGACGGCATCAACGATGCCCCGGCGCTGAAACGCGCCGATATCGGTGTCGCCATGGGCCGGTCCGGCACCGATGTCGCCAAGCAATCGGCGGAAATCATTCTGCTCGACGACAGCTTCCATACGCTCATCGGTGCCGTGCAGCAGGGCCGCGTCATTTATCAGAATATCAAGAAAGCGACGCTCAGTTGTTTCACCTCCAACGCCGCCGAACTGGTCGTCAACATCGCCAGCCTGGCCGCTGTTTCGACCCTGCACATCCCGCTCGCTATATCGATTATGCAGATCCTGGCCATCGACCTGATCGCCGAACTCTTTCCCATCGCCGCCCTGGGACGCGACAAAGCCGACGGCGACCTGATGCACTCACCTCCGCGTAACTCCCGCGAGCATATCCTCAATCGCCGCTCCGTCGCCGATCTATTGTGGTGCGGCCTGCTGATCGGCGGCTTCGCCTTTGCCAACTACCTGCTGTTCTTCGGCCGCAACGGCATCGACCCGCAGGGTCTAGCCTCCGGCAGCCATGTCCACATGCAAGCTACCGCCCTGACCTACCTCACTATCGTCCTGTGCCAGTTGGCCAACATCCTGCAACGACGCAGCAGCAAGGGACTGTTTACCCGCTATCAGTTCCACAACCGCAGTTTATGGATCGCCATCGGCTTCTCGCTGTTCTGCGTGCTACACATCATCTACAACCCGTGGATCGCGCCGTACTTCCGCTCTGCACCCCTAAGCGCCGCCGACTGGCTTTATGCCATAGCCGCCATGGCAATCTTTATAGCTATCCGCGAATTCCAGCGGCACAACCGGCTCCATCACCGGGAAGCGGTTATCGCCCTGCACCACGAAGCAGTGCAGAAACGTACCGCCTAGACTGTTACGCTTTACATTTGACTTGCGTACCAATTCATCGGGTAGTATAATAAAACTAATCGAGTATAAGGAGAAGCCGAGTGCAAGGAGTTATAGAACAAATGCCCGTGACGTTGGAGCTATCGCCGCTGGAAGCTATAGCTGGCGAGACACTTACGCCTGAAGCCCAAGCAGAAGCCGACCGGGATTTTGCCGCTATTGTCGAAGCTATCGATAAAGTTCCGGCAGAGGTAAAAGAGGCCGCCAACGATGATAACGATCCCTATAAGATCGGCGGACCAGCAGATAGCGCTAATGGTTTCTCGAAAGCATAACTACCAATTAAATAGTTGGACGATGCTTGAGCGGCCCGAAACCATTACATGATCGATTCAACGCCGTTTTTGAAG
>JBGTNV010000009.1:0-6867 GCA_041742875.1 Saccharimonadales bacterium (SeqCode)
CATATAATCGGCACTTGCGCCTTGGATGACGGTTTCAGTGGTAGTTCGGGCGGCGGCCATCAGGACATTATTGGTCACCGTGTTGCCGGATTCGTAGAGGATGACGTGGCCGGGTTTTTTCTTCTCGACGCTGACGCGGTAGCGGCCGGTTTTGGCGACTGCGCTGACGCCGAACTGTTCCAGCGCAAACAAGTGGGGTGCAACTGTCCGGCTGCCAAGCTTGCAGCCGCCGGCGTAAGGGATTTTGAATTCGTCATAATCGTGCATCAGCGAACCGAGCAGCATGATGACACTGCGGGTTTTGCGGGCCGATTCGGCGTTCATTTTGTGCAGCTCGAGTACCTCGGGCCGGCGGATTTCCACGTCGCCGTTTTCAAACCGCTTGATTTTGACGCCGATACTTTCCAGGACTTCGATGATGCGATTAACTTCTTCGATGCGCGGGAAAGATTTGAACCGGGTGACGCCGTAGTTCAGTAAGCTGGCACATAGCAATGCGACTGCGGCGTTTTTGCTGCGCTTGAGCGTGATACTGCCATGCAGCTCATAACCGCCGTCAATACGGAGGTTGATGGCCGGGCCGCTCAGGCTGATAAGTTGTTTATTGAGTGCGTCGCTGATGCGGCCAAGCGTTTCTAATGACAAATTTTGTTTGCCGTGCTCAATTCGGTTTACGGCCGATTGGCTGGTGCCGAGCCGTTGGGCGAATTCGGACTGCGTCAAACCGCGCTGTTGGCGGATTTCAGCGACTAAGTTACCTAATTTCTCGTTTGTAGTGAGTGTTTTAGTCATATATGGCAATAATTATATCACACATGATGTTAGAGTAAAGAAATTTCAGTAATGGCTACGCGTGTGACGCACCGAATTATATTCTCCTCCAGCTTAAAAAGCTACTACTTACGACAAATAAAAGGAGCTCCTCGTTTTGAGGAGTTCCTTTTAGTACTAATTGTGCAGCGGCGGAGCATTACTGCGCAAAATCATACGCCCGGCAAAAGCCCGTTGGACTCTGATCGCATGGTTCAGCTCGTACAATATCTTTAGCTACTGCCGTATAGAAGCCCAGTGGGTCGGCGGTTAGGGCGGGGATTTTAAGGACAGCTAAAACCTTAATTGTATCGGGACGGTTCAGGGCGTTGGCGGTTTCCGGAGTATCGCCCGGGATGCCGCTGAAGTCCTCTACAATCAACCTTACGGTGTCGCCGGCTTGTATGTCGCTATAAGAAGCTTTAGCATGCCTATCATAGACCAGTATGTTTTCAGCGAAGTGTGTAAAGGTAAGGTTCGGCCTCGTCGTCAGTGTGCCTTGTTTGTAATGCGGGTCCGGTGAAATGGTTATGCCGCTGGGACTGATGGCGTTGACCGTAAAAGCTTCCGTTGACAGCATGCCCGGCAGGTTCTGCGGCAATTGCTTGATGATGGTCGAAATGGCATTGTTGCTGACGTTCCCTTCGCAAATTCCTTGTACCGCCGATATGATTTCAGTATCCGTCAGTCTCGAACCGTCACGGACTTCGTAGTAGATTTTCTCACTAGATGGTTGCGCTGGCCTGCCATCAAGCGCACCCCCGTACTGGCAGTCTTTCGCGTGTACTCCTACGATCCGGTCGCCGCTCGGTAGCTGCTGGGTGGACGTATGCGTGACTTCCGGTGTCGGCCAAAAAGCTACCGCCGCGGCCGTACCGCCAATGAACAGCACAATACCGAAACCTATGATAGCGATTCTCTTTGTCAGCTTTTCGCGGAATGCCTGCTTGAATGTGAGTAGCCGCCCTGGCTGAGTACCTGACTTGATATCTATGAGCACGGCTTGCGTAAAGTTAGTTTTGAGCGGACGGTTCGGATGTGGAGTTTTTTCTTTTAGTAAAGCGTCAATATCTTTCATGACAACTCCTTTCGTAGCTCGGCCTTAGCTCGTTTGAGCCAAACCCTGACTGAGTTAATAGGGGCGTGCATGACCGCCGCGGTTTCCGCGTAATCAAGGCCTTGCCAGTAATAGAGACTGATTGCAGCCCGGTACTTTGGCCGTAATGATGTAATAGCTAGGTGCAGTTCATTATCAATTGCTGAAGCGTGCGGTCCTGGCTGCTTTGAAGCGATAGACTCCATTAGATCATCGTCGGCCATAACTTCCCTTCTGCTTTTCTTTAAGTGGTTAAGGCATTTATTGGTGCCGATTTTAAATAACCACGTAGCTAGTCGATGTCTACCGTCGTATTTCTTAAGGTTGTAGTAGGCTGCAATAAAAGTGTCTTGTGCGATATCTTCCGCGACGTCTTCGTCCCGAACTACTGCAAAGCAGTGATAATAAACAGCGTTTTTATAACGGTCGATAAGTTCAGCGTAGGCTTCGTCATCGCCGTCTATGGTTCGAGCAATAAGCTCTGTATCATCATACGTTTGCATATCCTATATACAACTGAGCATAGCAAAAAGTTACAAAATAGTAATCACAAGTGATAACGGCGCCATATAGTGTCGGAATATGGCCATGACAACCGGTGTACAAATAATTACTTTGCCGATCCTTTTTTATTTTCGGCTGGTATTGTATAAATGTAATATGAGCAGCTCAGCAGAGAGACTAGTGTCATTCGATGAATTCCGTATAACTTTCCTTGAAAGCCTAGGAGATGGCGATGAGGCATTTCACGGTATGCTGTATCCGGATGTTTATCCGCCGGACAGGGAAGCGCACGAACGCCTAAAACGAGGGTTGCCATTGTCAGATGAGGATCAGGCGAGCCTGGGCGAATATTGCAATTTCGTTAGGGATACACGCGCCAAGGGTGCGCACTTGCCGAGGCTTCGGCTGCTGCCCGAAGTACCGAACGATGATGTGCCGTATATGATCGAAGACTTGAGGGCGGTGCAGGAAGCGGGCGAAACCGTGCGGGTTAGCAGTTTTGGACTCCAAACTGCCCGGCTCCGACAGACCGAAGTACTGTCTGCGTACGCTGATGGCCTGGAGCTGCCCTATCCCACGGCAGGATTCTGGTCGGTTCGTACCCGGCAGTTCGGTCATACGGCTTTGCGGGTAGTCGGGGTCATGAACTATACGCCTGATGATGTTTTGCCTGGAGTCAACGTCTATAGCCCTGTCCCGGCACCTCAGCGGGCATACGCGGATTTTTGGCAGACGGTATTCTCCGATCCCACACAAAGCTTTCCGCTTGAAAGGTGGGAAGATCTGTATAATTGACAGACTTCAGCCAAGACGAGGGAAATGTGTACGCGAGGTAGGTTGCTACCTTCGCTTTAACATCCAATCCTGTACAATACAGCTATGATTTAGCTACGCCACCACGCCGTTACCGCGAATATCTTTGAAACAGAAGGGGGTTAGATTAGTATGAATGACGAGCAAATTGCACAATTGATTGCCGCCGAAGAGAAGCGCCAGCGCGACGGGCTGGAAATGATTCCCAGCGAAAACCATACATCCGCAGACGTGCTATATGCGCTCGGCTCGCGGCTGACCGACAAATACTCCGAGGGCTACCCGGGCAAGCGCTACTATGGCGGGTGCGATGTAGTCGACCAAGTGGAAAACATTGCCCGCGACCGGGCCAAACAGCTCTTTGGTGTGTCACATGCCAACGTCCAGCCGTACTCCGGTAGCCCAGCTAACTTGGCGGTATATTACGCGCTCGTCGATCCGGGCGACACGGTGATGGGTATGGAACTGTATTACGGCGGCCACATGACACACGGGCTGAAAGTTAACTTCTCCGGCCGCTGGTTCAATGCGGTGCAGTATCGTACCGGCAAAGACGGTTATCTGGACTATGATGGTATGGCTGATCTGGTGCGGGAGCACAAGCCGAAGCTGATATTCGTCGGCGCTACGGCCTACCCGCGTATTTTTGACTGGCGACGGCTGCGTGAGGTTGCCGACCTGAGCCGGGCTTGGCTAATTGCCGATATTTCGCATATAGCCGGGCTGGTGGTGGCGGGAGAGCATCCTTCGCCGGTAGGTATTGCGGATGTGGTCACTACTACGACACACAAAACACTTCGCGGACCGCGCGGTGCAATGATCCTGTGTAATGGAAATCCTTCTAACCCGCTCAAAGGCGTGGAACGTGCTGCCGAAAACCTGCCGACGCTCATCGACCGGGCGATTATTCCCGGTTTGCAAGGCGGACCCCATAACCACCAGACTGCCGCTATTGCCGTAGCGCTTCGCGAAGCCGCCCGGTCGGAGTTCAAGACCTATGGCCAACAGGTCGTGAAAAATGCCAAGCGTCTGGCCGAAAAACTGCTGAGCAAAGACTACGAGTTGATAACGGGAGGTACGGACAACCACTTGTTGCTGGTAGACCTGACGAGCAAAGGCATCATCGGCGCTGACGCCGAAACAGCCCTTAGCCGCTCGGGGATCACGGTCAACAAGAATACCGTTCCATTCGATCCCCGGCCGCCATTCAGTCCCAGCGGTATCCGTCTCGGTACGCCGGCACTTACTACCCGCGGGTTGAAAGAAGCCGAGATGGATCAGGTGGCCGACTGGATAGACCGCGCTATTATTGCCGCTGCTGACGCAGCCGCGCTCTCGAAAATACACGCCGAAATTACCGAATTCACAAAAGCCTACCCCTTGCCGGGTGATAAGGACAAGCTGGCGGCATGAAAGCATTATGATAAAGGAGCGGTTCAAAGTCATTCCCGCGGTCTACGTGGTGTTCGGGCGGGGCGGCAAGGTGTTATTGCTGAAACGTGCCAATACCGGCTACATGGACGGCATGTACAGTCTGCCCGCCGGTCATCTCGACGGTGATGAAACGGCCCTTGGCGCGGCCCTCCGTGAGTCCGAGGAAGAAGTCGGGTTACGGCTTAGTGCGGATGATTTGCACCTTGTCCACACTATGCACCGGCAGGTTGACGAAAATGACCGGCACGGCCACGAGCGTATCGACATGTTCTTCAATGCTATAGACTGGACCGGTGAGCCGGTGAATGCCGAACCTCACAAATGCAGTGAACTCCGTTGGGTCAGCATAGCCGAGTTGCCGGAAAACATGATTCCGGAAGTGAAGTACGCGCTCGAAAAGATAGCTGCCGGTGAGCCGTATTCCGATTTTAATTTCTAAGCGCCTGTCCAAAATCTCTTTCCTGATTCCATGAAAGTTGCGTAAACTAGAAAATAGTGATATACTATATTGGTCTGTAGCCGATAAACCGGTTGCAACGTTATTTGACAAGCAGATTGAAGTTTGAAGGTTTTTGAAAGTTTTTTGAAGATGCAGCGTCCAAGCGATGAGCGGTTATGTATGCCTCTTGAAAACGGGAATTAAGTAGAAGATTAGAAATTCTTTTGCTTGATTCCCGCTTTTATAGGGGAAACCATACATCCGTCCCGGCACTATGCCGCTACGATATCAGGGAGCATGCAATGTCAGCATCAGGACGACCCGGCTTGTCTGTCCCAACCCGCAACAACCCGAAGACTTCCCGCGAGGAAGTTGTTTCGATTGTCTGCGGTGCCGTAGCCACAGCGTGCATCGGACTGCCGCTCACGTACCATGCTTTCAATCAGGTACGGGACGTGATTAGTCAGTTGGGGCTGATCCTGGCCGCCGCCTATGTGGCTGCCTTGATCGTCCAGTTCTGGAGGTCTAAGATTGATGCCGATGGCATGTCGCTTAGAGAGGTCGCCTATACTCTGTGGTGGCCGCTTGACGTGCTAGCGAAGTTTCGCCACGGCCGAAGGGCTATGGGTGATAAACTTTCTGTGAAACACCGCCGTTCCAAAGGGACTGGCGCCAAGGTGCTGCCCCGCCGGGCTGCGCGTGTACTGGGTTTTGTGGCCACGATCATTGCGTTGCCGCTGATCTTCTCGGGCCTCAAGGCCGCGTTCTTCCAGTTCTTCCCGCTTGTGTGGATCGGGATCCTGGTGTGGATCATCGGCGCGTTCGTGTGCTTCTGGGTCTCTAGGAGCTACAAGGACGGGCTGACAGCTCAGAAGCTGCTTGCTGACGCCAGCTGGCCGGCTAGAGTGAGGACTGCGATCCGCAAGGACGACAAAGCCCGCCGGCTAGCTGACTGACCGGTAAGTCAGCACACTTCTAGGCAAGTCCATTCGTTGCGCGGCGCACGGAACGAGAGCTCTCCTGTTGAGGAGTGATTGACTCTCACTGTGCGCCGCGCTTCGGATGCCAAACAACCCCTTTCCCCCAAAAAAACCTCACTCCAATCTGCTTGTCACTCCTACTCTGAACTCACCAATCACCCTTGCCGGTGATTTTTTGTGCGTATTTAACGGAGGCTGTCGCCTCATCTGTCCTACCCTACTCCCAAGACTCACGTTGATCTGGCTTTAAGCAATGGGTTCAACGTAATTTCGGATAGTGTTACGGCAACAGCTCCGGCTCCTGCTCAAGGGTGATGTGGAACTTGGCCCGCACGGCGTCTATGATTTTCTGACGGAATTTTAACAGATCGGCAGTAGATGCCGCGTGTTCGTTGACGAGCACCAGGGATTGCGTGGGCCAGGTTGCCATGCCGGTTTCCGGGTCGTGGTGATTGCGGAAGCCGGCTTGGTCTATCAGCCAGGCAGCCGGAAGCTTGATGCGGCCGTCGTCGGTGGGCCAGTGCGGTGTATCGGGGTAGTCGGCGGCTATTTGTATGAAATCGGCCTCGTCTATGACAGGGTTAGCAAAAAACGAGCCGTTGTTGGCGATGGTGCGCGGATCAGGCAGCTTGCCGGATCGGATGGCGATGACGGCGTCGCGGATGATTTGCGGAGTGTATACTGATGCGTTAGTCTGGTATTCATCCAGGTAGCGCTTTAAGGCGGCGTAGAACGGCGGTTGCGGGTTGCCTTTGGTTAAGTGCAGCGTGATGGCGGTGATGTAAAACCGG
>JBGTNV010000010.1:0-5953 GCA_041742875.1 Saccharimonadales bacterium (SeqCode)
TGGGGAACGAGCTGAAGTACCGGTTCCTGTTCAAGCTGGCGCTGGAATTGAACTTTGTGAACCATGTTTTTCCGAGCGGCGGCGTGACCGGGATATCGTATTTCGGAGTCCGTATGCGCGGCAAGGAGATTACGGGTGCGCGGGCGACGCTGGTGCAGCTGATGAAATTAGTATTGCTGGTCTTGTCGTTTGAAATTCTGGTGATAGTCGGCGTGGTAATGCTGGCGACAGCGGGCAAGGCGAACAATTTAATGATACTGCTGGCGGGGAGCTTGACGACATTGATGGTGGTCGGTACGCTGGTGTTCAGCTATATTATTGGCAGCCGGACACGGATCACGGCGTTTTTTACGTTTGTGACGCATGTAATTAATAAACTGATACATATCGTCCGGCCGCACCATCCCGAGACGATCAATGTGGCGCGTGCGCGTGGGACGTTCGAAGACTTGCATAGCAATTATGTGCTGTTCAGGCGGAAGTCGCGTCAGCTAAGAGCTCCGTTCTTTTATGCGTTGCTGGCAAACTTAACTGAGGTCTTATCGATATATGTCGTCTATATCGCCTTCGGCGAGTGGGTGAACTTAGGGGCGGTGATATTGGCATACGCGGTGGCGAACTTTGCCGGGCTGGTATCGGTGCTGCCGGGAGGGGTGGGCGTGTACGAGGCGCTGATGACCGGTGTTCTAGTGGCGGCAGGCGTACCGGCGGCTTTGAGTATTCCAGTGGTAGTGATGTACCGGGTGCTGAATACACTGTTGCAACTGCCGCCGGGGTATTACTTCTATCACAAAAACTTGCGTTCCAGAGCTTAGACCCTACTGTATTGGCACCGTTAGCTAATCGTAAGTACGGTTTGATACTATAATCTATATGACAGCTATGACAGCAGGAAGTGAATTGCCGGCATTGCCGGTTTTGGGGGTCAGCGATTTCGTCGCGTTGGTGAACCAGACGATGGAGTATGTGTTTCCGGCGGTGGTGGTTATGGGCGAATTGGCGAATTTTCGGATCAGCAAGGGTAAATGGCTGTATTTTGACCTGAAAGACGATAAAGACGGCGGGGCCAGTGTGCGTTGTTTCGGTACGGTGTATATGTTGCCGGGGCCGTTGGAGGACGGTATGTTGCTGGAAGTTCGTGCCGCGCCGCGGTTGCATCCGCAGTTTGGCTTTAGTCTGAACGTACAGACGCTGCGGCCGGTGGGTGCGGGAGCGATCCGGAAGGCGGTGCAGTTGCTGGAAGCGAAGCTGGCCGCCGAGGGCTTGTTCGATCCGGACCGTAAACGTCCGCTGCCGTATCCGCCGGCAAGGATCGGGCTGGTGACTTCGGGCGAGTCGGCAGCGTATGCGGATTTTGTGAAGGTAGTATCGGCGCGCTGGCGCGGGTTGGAGATAGAACTGGCCGATGTGCAAGTGCAGGGAGAGCGGGCGCCGGGACAAATTATCGCGGCAGTGCGCTGGTTCAACGCGCTGGCTGACCCGCCGGACGTGTTGGTGGTGATCCGCGGCGGCGGCAGTGCCGACGATCTGCAGGCATTTAGCACCGAGGCGGTAGTACGGGCGGTGGCGGCAAGCCGGACACCGACTATGGCGGCAATCGGCCATGAGGTTGACGTATCCCTGGCGGAGTTGGCGGCTGACCGGCGGGCCAGCACGCCGAGTAATGCGGCCGAACTGCTGGTACCGGACCGGCGCGAAATTCTGGCACAATTAGCATCACTGCGGCAGCAGTTGGCAGACGAATTGTACGGGCGGATCGACGGTATGCGGCAGGAATTGGGTAAATTTGCTGAGGGTAGCTTCGATTTGGTGAGCAGCCGGTTGGATCGTGAACGGACGGCGCTTGCCGACCGGCGGCAGCTGGCTGAGGTGCTCAATCCGGCACTGGCACTGGCCCGCGGTTTTGCCGTAATACGCGGAGCGGATGGAAAAGTTATCCGGCGGGCGGCACAGGTGCAGGAAAATGCTATAGTACGTATCAGTATTACCGACGCTGAGCTCTCAGCCCGCATTGAAGTAATCAAAGCAGTAAAAAACTAAAGAAGTAAAAAGATAGTATTAAAGGGGCTGGCTTTTATGCCGCGAACCAAGAAAAGTATGAGCGATAACGCGAAACCCGAAAACGAATTCGAAAGCTACAGCGCCCTGCGCCGACAGTTGGATGATGTGATGGCCAAGCTGCAGAATCCTGACTGTGACGTTGATGAAGCAGCCGCACTCTATGCGGAGGTGCTGCGGAGTATCAAGCGGCTTGAGGAACATTTGCAGCAGGCAGAGAACCGGGTGCGCAAAGCCCAGGCGGACTTCGCGGCTGAAGAACTTGTATAATAGGCGGAATAGCTAATGCTGTGGTGGCTTGTCAGCGGTATTATCGTCTGCTTCGGTTTTGTCCTGATGTTCGGGCCGCCGTACCTGCCGACGATGGACAAACAAGTCCGGACGGCGCTCGATATGCTGAACTTGAAACCCGGACAGACACTACTGGAGCTGGGCTGCGGCGACGGCAAGGTGCTAGTTGCAGCTGCTCGCCGTGGTTTGCAAGTAACCGGTATCGAACTCAACCCGCTCCTCGTATTACTATGCCGAGCCCGCACCTGGCGCTATCGCAAGCAGGTAAAAGTAGTGTGGGGTAACTATTGGCGCACTGAGTCCTGGCCGCTCGCCGACGGCATATTTGGCTTTGTTCTGCCGAAATACATGACCAAACTTGACCAAACTATCATCAGCTGGCATACCAAACCGGTTAAACTGGCAAGTTTCGCTTTTATAATTCCTGATAAAAAAGTAAACCAGGAGAAAGACGGCGTGTTTTTGTATGAATACTGTCAGAAGTAGTCAGCGGGCTATTCTAGCTTGTTCAAAAACAGAGCACCCTATACTGTAGAATAAGATTGCGTAATTAGATAGCACGTGATATTATCGCATTAGAATATTTAGATAAGTATCTTGGTGGGAGAAGGCGGAAAACGTGAGACTCAACCTCCATAGTACTTTTCAACAAACAGTATGTAGCAAGGTCACGGCCCTCAGGCTTGTCTCGGCAACCGTAGCCGCAACCATGCTGATCAGTATCGCAACCCCGATAGCTGCATTCGCAGCAACCGAAACAGAACCAAATACCGATAACTCACCCAACGTTTCAACCAGTGAAGTCGCCGAAGCACTCAGTGGTATCCCGGCTATCGCCGCAGCTTCCGATACGGTCAAGGCTACCAGCGACGCCGATTCAGCCGCGCAGACAACCGTAGCCGGCACGATCGTAGATATACCAAAAGATGCCAGTGAAGGTGTAACATTCGGTTCCGAAGACGGCACTAAATTGGACGTTGAACTGCCAAATGCAGACGCTGCCAGTGACGGCAAGCAAATAGCTCCTGGTATCGTCGCCTATGCTGCGGGTAATGGCTCCGCCAATGCCGTACAGGCAACAGAGGAAGGCGGCGTCCGTATGCTCACTGTCATCGACAACCCGAACGCCCCAACTACATATGACTACAAAGTTACCGTCCCGAACGGTGGAAAAGTAATTGTCAACGAGGACGGCAGCGCCCTAGTCGTCGGCCTTGATGGTACGGTTATTTCTGCCGTTAGCCAGCCGTGGGCTAAGGACGCCAATGACACACCTATCAAGACTTACTTTACTACGGACGGGCAGACGCTAACGCAGCATGTAATTCACAACGTAGCTGGAGTGGTGTATCCTGTAACTGCAGATCCGTTTTGGCTATCTCTGCCCGTACTTTATTGGGTTATACAAAGATGCGGCGGTTTAGGAGTGCTCGGTGCAGTCGGCGCATACTTGAGCGGCTCACGCTCCTGGTGGGCAATGTCCGGCGCTGCTGCAGTTAACTGTATGGGCGGGTTTGTTGGCGGAACACATCGCCTCAAACAACTATTGGTTTGGTACCGTAAAATATGAAAATATTTAAATCATCTGGTTATCTGTTTGAGTTTACGGTGCTCGTTATTTTTGGACTGATTGGTCAGATTGTTTTTACTAATAGCAGTGTGCTAAAAGCGCTACTTATAGCAGTGACAATTGCATTGATTGGCACCGTACTCAATGCGTATCTTGACAAGCGTGTAAGTAGTACTCGCAAATGATAGATTACATATAGTTAACCGTCATAAGCCGTTTGATAAGTGGCTGGTTAAAATTACTTTAGAAAACTGAAGCTACGTTATGATAAGTAGTATGCACGTGATGTTGCTTGTGCTAGTGTGCAGGATGAAGCTTTAGGCCATTTAATAGAAACGAAGGTACATGGATTCTAGTTTAATACTCTTTTACATGACACTGCCTCTGCTGGTTTCGTGGCTACTATTTCGTAAGGACAAGCCGGTAGTTAGCAAGCTATCCCATGCGTTTGCTGCACTATCGTTCGGCAGTGCAATTGTATTGTATGGCAAAGCTGTGGGCTGGATATTTATAGTCCTTTCGCTAGAGCACTTCTGGAGGGCCTGGAAATACCATCAAGAGCAGCTGAACAAGTCTAGTGACAAGGTGCAAAAAAAGAATTCGTAGAGAAAGTCGTACCTGACAAACCTCTGATCGTGGATGGTTTATCGGAACGCTCCTTGTAGCATAATATCTCAGTTCTAGCGCTCAACTTCCAATTGCTAATTCGACAGTTCTGCGCTACCATGAGCAATATGAATAATGCTCGGCAAGCTGGCGCAATTAACCTGCTGGCCATTCCGCTTGTACTGGTGACGTTGTTGCTGTTCGGCGTGGCGGCGGTGGCTTATAGTTCGTATGCCGAAGCGCAGGATTACAAAAACAATGTTGCCCAAAAAGTCGAAGCGGCTGTCGAGGTATCTAAAGAGCAAGTCAGCGCTCAAAAAGACAAGGATTTTGCCGAAAAAGAGAAGTTTCCCTATAACCGGTACGATGGGCCGGCCCAGTACGGTGCGCTGCGTATTCTGTATCCCAGAACCTGGAGCGCCTATGTGAGCGAGCCTCGCAACCGTACCACTAAGCCGGTCGATGGCTATTTCGCACCGCGCCAAGTACCGACATTCAATGACGCCAATAATGTATTTTCATTGCGGATAACAGTAGAACATCGCACCTACGACGCGGTAGTGAAAGAGTATGAGAGCAGGGTCAAGGAGGGCAGGACGGCAGCCCGGCCGTACCAATCGCCGAATGTACCGAATCTAGTAGGCACGCGGCTGGATGGCGATGTGAGCGACAAAAAACAGGGCGCCATGATCATTATGCCGATGCGTGATAAGACTCTGAAGCTGTGGACTGAATCGCAGGAGTATGTCCCGGATTTCAACAACATCATCCTGCCTAATTTTAGCTTCACTCCGTAAGCTCCGTAAGTAAGTAAACGAGCTAGAGCGGCTGGAAAAACACCTGTCTGACTATCCGAGCTATCCAAAACTGAGCAAGGTAAGGTATGAAGAGGCAAATCAAAGAGACATACGGTAAAGACGGCCAAGACAAGTTGTTGCCGCGGTTCAGCTTGTTTATTTTTGACCGCTACCGGACCATGGCAATCTTGTGGCTGCTCCTGATGCTTTTCGGCATATTTTGCTATACGACGTTTATGAAGCGCGAAGGGTTCCCGAGCGTTAATATCCCGTTCACAGCAATAAGCGGCGCGTATGTTGTGAATGATCCTGCAAGGATCGATAGAGAAATCTCCAAACCCGTAAGCGACATAATCCTTGCGGATGAACGGGTGAAGAGCGTACAGTCCCAGGCCCAGACTTCCTTCTATCACCTCATGGTGCAATACGATGAAGGCACCAACGCTGAAGAGGCGAGCAAAACGCTGGAGCAGCGCATTAGAGACGCGGAAGTGTTGCCCGAACAGGCAAATATGAAGGTCGAAAATCCCAAATTCGGCTTTACGCAGCGCGGGGATGACGGTGTTATCTCAGTCTATGCCAAGACCGCCAAGTCCAATGAGTCGCCGCTCAAAGATCAGGTAGCCGAAGC
>JBGTNV010000011.1:0-3662 GCA_041742875.1 Saccharimonadales bacterium (SeqCode)
TCCGGCGGCAGCGCCGTGCGTTTTGGTGTCATCGTAGCCCCTCAGCCGCCGTCCCCGTCCCCGACACCACCGCCTCCGCCAGCTCCGCCATCGCCACCGTCATCTACGGTACCGGTACCGACGGGCCTCAGGGCATTTACCGGTGGGGATAGTATCGCGCTGACTTGGAAGCCGAAAGGCTATGGCGGGGATTGGGTCAGATCGTATAACGTGTACCGCGACGGCGTGAAAATCGCGGCCACGCAAGCCGACACCAACGCTAGCGGCCTGCTAACAGGGAGCCAATATGTCGACCGGAACGTTACGGCCGGCCAGGCATATACTTATCAGGTGCAGACGATAGTTTCGCCTACGAGCGTATCCGATCTAACCGCCGGCGTATCGGCTACCCATCCGGCTTCAACTACTCCGGTGCCGGATGTTGTTTTGGACGGCAGCTTGGACACGCACGTACCGCACCTCAAGACATGGTTCCAGAATTACGGCGTACCGGCTATCAAGACCTGGTATCCGAAAGCGGCCGAAAAGCTTGCCTGGCCGGACTACGTTCCTAGTTCGACAATCACTATCAGTACCTTGGGCCAAGCGGAATATGACGGGAAGTACCCTGGTTTGCCCGCGGCTAGAGTCAGGGGGCACATTGTTATCAGTCCTAAGTTCTTTACCGACAACCGTGCCCAAGCGGCCGACACGCTTATACTGTATTCTACGTGGATTCTAATGGCTAATCTCGAAGCTACCGGTAAACCGCACAAGATCGCACCACAGTGGCTTAGGGTAGGGGTGGGGGATTATGTCAGGTATGAAATGTATAACGGCTTTCCATATGAGCAGGATGTGCTTGAACAAGAGACGAAGCCTGAGAGTTACTACACCGACATGTATAAGCCGGCCGCGAACTTCCTGCGCTGGATCGAGAAGCAGTACGATGCTACGTATATGCGCCGGGCTTCTATCGCAAGCCATGCGGGTACCTTCAACTTCGAATTCATGCAGTTTCCGGACGGCCGCAATATCGATCAGGCCTGGGGACTCTTCCGCGGCAAAACCACCCGCACCGGACCGGTCAAAAGCGTGTCATCCGGCAAGTGCCTGAATAATCCCGGCGGCAATCTCGTTCCGGGTACCACATTGGATATTTGGCCGTGCAACGGCCATGTCGCCCAAAAAGTTACGTACCATCCGATACCGGGTAGTACGTCAGCCCTGATGACGTTGGTTGGACTGTGCCTTGAAGTCCCACCTGGTTCGGTGCCTAACGGCGCGTACGTGTGGGTCAATAACTGCAAAGCCACCGCCCCCACCCAGCAGTGGATCAAGCGGGCAGACGGCAGTATCCTTAATGTATCCTACAACCGTTGTTTGGAGATATACGGCGGCCAAAACGGTGCGCCGGACGCTACCAGGCTCTCCGTATGGGACTGTCACGGCGGCGATTGGCAAAAGTGGACGATACCCTAGCGGCGTTTTACTCCTAAGATCTTTCAACGGTTCTCTCTGGGTAGTCTTGGATGCCTGAGGTGAGATTTAGAGGGCCTGGCAGCTAGGCGCAACGGCATCGGATAGTCCGAACGTAGTGACTTCCTCACAGGTAGGCGTCCCAAAGGTCTTACCGATCTGTTCGTATGTGCCACTCCGGGCAGTGTAGTACCGGGTTTCGGCTGGTTCCGTACCGCAAGCCACAAATCGTACGGCGGCTTGGGTACCGTCTTGGGCCAGCAGTCTGACGTGGTTGAACGCACCGGCCGGGCAGGCAGGCTGACTAGCTTGGCCGACAAGTTGCCGCAGGAAAGTTTCCAGAGCCGGTGGAGTATCGCGGAGCGTGTACAAGAAGTCGCTGGCGGCGAGGCTGGCCGATTTAAAAGTTGGCAGTGCTAGAGGCTTGTCCAGACCGAACTGGCCGGTGGCTGTCGGTTTCAGCCGGATCGGCTGGAACGAGCCATTGCCGTCAGCTTTGAGTGTGCCGTACGTTTCCGCTTCGCCCTGCTTCTGCCGGGTTACCAGCATACCCTGGGCGGTTGCTTGTAAGAGTACATAGGCGTAGGTGTCGTCGATGACTCTTTGGATTTTGAACCGCAAGTTTTTATCGTCAGCCGTTACTTTGGCGATTGCCAGGACCGGTTGGCCCGAGGCCTTGCCGCTGCCGCTGATATAAAAAGTATTGGCAGTATTGTCGTAGCCGACGGTTGCGTAGGCTTTCATGTTTTCGAGTAGAGCATCGGTGGCAATAGCCTGGACTTTGCTGGATTTGACTTCGATAGCGCTGAGCTTGGGTTTGTCGGCAGTCCGCTCTTCGATGAATACGAAATCACCGGCTGCGCTGGGGTACAGCGTGGCCGCGTTGGCTGTTTCCGAGCCGACCGGCTTTGCTTTCTTGGTGCCGGTATCGTAGAAACTGAATGCGGTCTTACCGGATTCAGTGGTGCGCCGGGCGAGGGCCAGGGTCGTGTTGGCGTCAACCCATGCGAAACTGCTGTAGGCGGTTTTTTCGTCGGCTGGTAGCTCTTGCGGATGTTCAAACTTCTGGTCGGTTACGTACAGGTGGTCGGATTCATTGATATACATCGGGTTGGCGGCGGTACGGACGAGGAATTTGCTGCCGTCAGGGCTTGGTACGACCGCATTCACTGCACTGAGGTGTTTCGGGAGCTTATGCTTGCTGGTTTTGCCGGTCCTGACGTCTTGGCACAGTACGGCGTTGCCGGCTACCGAACAATAGTGTTGGGCGGCTTTGTAGAGGCTGGCCTCCTTTTCCGGCGTGACCGGTACCGGCACCAAGGGTACAGGCGTCGGTCCTGACAGCAGCAAGTAGATGCCGGAACCTAGAAGGATGATGGTGAATATGCTCAGTACGATGCCGAGCCGCTTCCGGCGTGGTCTGGAGCCGCCGGGTACTGCGTATGATTGGTTGTCGTAGTCCATCAGGTAACCTTAATCGGTATTGTAGCATAGAACCCGCTGCATAGGTTCTCCGGCTGTTTTCGTATATCCTTAAGATCATTGAACCCATTGCATATCTCCCCTCCAGTATGTTAAAGCTTGTGCTTGAAGTAAATGTGCTGCTACACTTACCTTAATATACGAGAGGGGGTTACGTGCGAATGCCAAGGGTGCCGCTCAGTAAAAGAGCTACATATGTGTATGGGGCAAAAAAACGCGGAACCGGATCGCTCAGCATCAGAACGCTGAGCGTTTTTGTTGCGCTTACCGTAGTTGCGTCGCTGCTCGGTACCGCAGGGTTATTTAATCTGGCGTCCGACTATATTGAAGGACAGCAGCGTATCCCCAGGGTACTAAGCAGTCAGAAGGAGCTTCCTGGCGGACTTGCGGCTGACGCGCAGTCCCAGGGAGAGAAGCGGCAAGAACTCCCGGCAGAGCTTCTTGATCAACTTGAGCAGCAGAAAGCTAGCCAGGAAAATGGCGAAGAACAAGATCGCCGCCGCGTAAAGGTGCTTGATGAAGGCCGCGACGAATACAAGAAGACTTGGCTTAATGCCGATGGCTCAAGAACACAAGAGGTCAGCTCTCAAGCTACCGGCTTCAAAGATAAAAGCGGTAAGTGGCAAGACGTAGACATGTCACTGTCTAAGGATGCCGCCGGCAAGTGGAATAGTAAATCTAATTCCTGGCAAGTTACGTTCGGTAGCAGCCGCGAGGGACTA
>JBGTNV010000012.1:0-4220 GCA_041742875.1 Saccharimonadales bacterium (SeqCode)
GTGAGCTGCGGCCGATGGCCCAGCAGCCCACGGGCGCAGCCCCCCCCTGCCGGAGGCCCACCACCCGCCTGTGTAAGGCTGTTTGGAGCGGGACTGGTTGGCGCGGATTCAGCCAGATAAATGATTAGGGAGCAGTCGCAGCGGGCGACATGGTTGGGTACAGGGTAGCGACCGCCGTGGGCACCACGGACGCACGAGGTGCGATCCTGACTACAGGGGACGTTGACGCCGAAACAAAAACACCAAGGCGCAGGGGGGTGTGGGGGTCTGCCTCCCCCGCTAGCGGACGCGGCGCGCAGCGAGCACCAAACACGTGGGGATCGACAACGGTAAACAAAATATCAGCAATGTGGAATACGAAACTAAGATATAGAGAGATAGGCGAAGCACCGCTTTTGTCAATAGCAATGATAAACTCTCCAAAAGTGCCAAAATAAAATCCCCACTTTGGTAAAGTAGACATCCAAATCACCGAGTTGACTGTGCAAGCAGCGAGTGAGGAGGGATGTCAACCATGCTAGAAGTGGAGGAAAGATTCATGATTCGAGACTTACACCGCAAAGGGGTGTCAATTAGCGAAATTGCCCGCCAAACGGGACG
The DNA here is from genome assembly GCA_041742875.1 of Saccharimonadales bacterium (SeqCode). Taxonomy (GTDB): domain Bacteria; phylum Patescibacteriota; class Saccharimonadia; order Saccharimonadales; family UBA4665; genus JALQUD01. The sequence continues at coordinate 601 of JBGTNV010000012.1, forward strand.
AGATCGGAAGACCATTCGCAAGGCGGTGACCGCACCGCTCGTGAGAGAACCGAAAGTTCGGCAACGAAAAAGTCGCAAGCTGACCCCGTACACCGCCTATTTGGATAAACGCATCGCCGAAGGGGTACGCAATGCGCGCAAGCTATACGGCGAACTTGTGGCGCTGGGTTATCCAGGCAAAGAGAGCATGGTCAGGTACTATGTCCAGCCCTACCGGCAGGCGTCGGTTGCCCAAGCCACACGCCGCTTCGAGACTGAGCCGGGCCAACAGGCACAAGTTGACTGGGGGCACTTTGGGTTCATCCAGCATCAAGGCCGCCGGCAACGGCTCTATGCGTTCATCATGACATTAGGCTGGTCACGGATGATGTACCTAGAATTTACTGTGTCGGCCAACATTGCGTGGTGGTTACGTTGTCATGTCCATGCCTTTCACTATTTTGGCGGTGTCACGACGGAGATGCTGCATGATAATCTAAAAACTGCCGTGCTCAGTCGCGCCGCTAGCGGACAGATTCACTGGCATCCGCGCTACCTGGATTTTGCTGAGTACTATGGTTTTCGGCCCCGGGCTTGTCAGCCGTATCGCGCTCAGACCAAAGGCAAAGTCGAAAGTGGTGTCCGCTACGTACGAGGAAACTTCTGGCCTGGCCTCCACTATACCGACTTAGCCGATCTCAATCATCAAGCGACCGGTTGGCTCAATGGCGTTGCGAATGTGCGAACGCATGGCACAACCGGTGAAGTGCCGATTGACCGCTTAGCGCAGGAACGGTTACTGCCCATTGCGCAACGACCCGATTATGACACGAGCCTGGTCGTCTATCGCCAGAGCAGTCGCGATTGCTTTGTGAGCTACGAAGGCAATTTCTACTCGGTGCCAGCCGTTTATGCCCAACAGCGCTTGCGCTTGCGGATTACAGAAGCGGACACCTTATTGATCTACAGCCCAGAGGGCCATGAAATCGCACACCATCACCTCTGCACGGCCAAAAATCAACGGATCGTGGTGGCGGCCCATTATCAAGCGCTCTACCCTGGTCCCATCGTATCCCCCAAAGGCGAGGTAAGCCAAGCCGACGAGCGACTGGTGGCTCAGACCATGCCACCCTTCGATGCCCCACAGGTGGAAAGACGACCCCTCATCGTTTACGAACAGTGGCTGGAGGTATCGGGATGAGCGACCTTCTCTATGAAAAAGTGCAAGCACGGCTCGAACAGCTCAAATGTAAGTCGATGGCCGAACAGATTGACACGGTAGCCGAACAGGCCGCCAAGGCGGAGTGGAGTTACCTCGAATTCCTCGACCATCTGCTCGATACGGAAGTCGCGGCCCGTTATGATCGCGATGTGACGATGAAAACCAAGTTAGCCCACTTTCCTTTTGCCAAGAGTTTGGACGTCTTTGACTTTACCTTTCAGCCATCGGTCAATGAACGGCAGTTGCGCGAACTAGCCACGGCGCGCTTCCTGACCCATGGCGAAAATATCTTGCTCCTGGGTCCCCCTGGTGTGGGCAAAACCCATCTTGCCATTGCCTTGGGCATGGCGGCCATTGCCCAACGCCACAGTGTCTATTTTCTAACGATGGTTGATCTGCTCGAAATGCTCAGCAAGGACGTTAAAGAAGACCGCCTTAGTCATCGCCTACGCACACTGTGCAAACCGAAATTGCTGATCCTCGATGAGATGGGTTACTTCCCGCTTGACCGTATGGCCGCACAATTTCTCTTTCAGCTTATCAGTCGCCGTTACCAGAAGGGCAGCATTATCCTGACCAGCAATAAATCCTTTGGCGAGTGGCACCCAAGGGGTACCCGTATCTTCACCGACCAGGTCCTAGCCGCCGCGATCCTGGACCGCCTCTTGCATCATTCGACCACGATTAATATCCGCGGCAACAGTTACCGGCTACGTCAGAAACAAAAGGCTGGTGTCTTTCACGACCTTGATTCACCCCCAAAGGAGGTAACCGCACCTAACCATCCTGTTCCTTAGACTCGCTCGCTTAGCCAGCGCTGCATCATTATACCTGAGGGCTTGCAGGCCTCAAGGGCCGCTTCGCTTTCCGCTAGCGCTACACCCTTGACCCCTGCGGCGCTCCTCAGTGGTTTGCTATTATCGCTGGCTAAGCCGCACTCTGTTCGCACTCGTCCCCCATTCGCTCGATTGTTCTGGGGATTTTTATCTTGGCACTTTTGTGCACTTTTATCTTGGCATTGACATTAATCGTATTCTGTTCCGTGGTTTGATTTTGCTTCGCAATCAATTCTTGCAAGTTAGACCGATGGCCTAACGAACATTGGTAAACCCCATTGCTTACCTCTTGAAGTGCTCCGGAACACACGGGACATGGAAACGACACCAAGTTAGTATTATCCTGTTCCATAAAGGCTCCCTCTGTTTAGCCCCAAACGAACCGTAAATCAGCCACTATTATACAACCATCCTAATACGATCATACCGACCGAAAAGAGCAGGCCAATACAGATCCCCAAGCCAAGCATAGTCAGTCGGTCAAACCGATCCCGTCTATCTTCCTGTCTGGCCGCTTCCAGGGCCTCAAAACGGCGTTCTATGCTTATAAAGTATTCGGGTGCCATTATTGGCCCTGGCGTTTGCTGTAGCCCTTCCTGTGAGGCCCGCGGCGCTATTTCTTCACTGTCGCCGGCGCTTTGTTCGTCTGTATCCACTACAGCGAACGTCAATGCTTGCAACTGTTCGTTTATGTCGCTTACTGTGAGGCCTTGAGCGCGCAGCGAACGAACATGCTTGAATACTTCCAAGTCACGACCAGTAAAGCGCCGAGCCTTGCCCGCTGGAGGATTCGCACCCGGTGACAGGTGTTCTGCGTGGTATTCGCACCATCTGCGCAGCGTAACCGGCGTTATCTCGAGCATGGCGGCCGTGGCGTGTGGTGTGTTCGTTAGGTGTTCGCTCACTGTTGTCTCACTGTTCGGTTAACGCTCAAGGAAGGTCAAAACGACAGTAGCATACAGCAATGTGATCTGATTGCGCAAGCGGCTATTTTGGGGACTAGACAACAAAAGCAAGGTGTGATAAACTGTCCGAAACTAAAGACAATACAGCGCATCGAAGGGCGAGTATGGAGGAAAAACAGTTGTATACTACTCAGGAAGTAGCCGACGAACTAAGCGTAACAAATTCTTATATCCTAAAGATGATAGGACGTGGCCAGGCCCATCCTCTACAGAAGCTAGGGCACATGTACGTATTTACTAAAGAGGAAGTAGAGCGGCTTCGCACAAGTCGCAAGCCACCAGGCCGGCCCAAGAAGCAATAACTTAGTTATGACATAGAGGTCAGGACGATGACAGCCTTTCAGGTTGGAGACAGAGTAAGAGCACTAGGCGTAAGTAATACTGTGCTTTACGAAGGAACCATTACCCATTGCAGGCCACTCGCCAATCAACAATTCTGCACGATAGCAATTGTTGAAGGATCGGGCATTTGGAGTCATCTTAGGATAGATACAATTTTTTCTCGTTTTTTACAGAAGCTAGATACTATTAACAAACAGTAACTTTGTTATGACGCGCAAAGCGCCAGAGCTTGGACCCTCTGACGCCTTGCTAACCATAATCCGCTGAGTGAGCAGC
>JBGTNV010000013.1:0-1996 GCA_041742875.1 Saccharimonadales bacterium (SeqCode)
CGACCAGTTTGCCGGCGGCGCCAATAGGACGGGAACTATCAACACTGAAGCCTTTGATGACATTCACAGATGCAGTGACCAGAAACCGACCGTCGACTTAACCGTTGCTTCTATCGGCTCCGGTTCTCCGACCAGCAGCTGCGATGAAGACGGTTGTACGATTACCGCAACTGTGTCACAAGGCACCCACCCGCTGGCCAGTGAGCAGTTCATCGGTAAGCTTACCATCTCTATCAACGGGCAAGCCGTGCGGAACTTCGACATCGCGGCAGCCGGCAGCCCGCAATCATTCTCGTACAGCTTCACGCCAACGGCGGATGGAACTGCCCAGATTACTGCCAACATTACCGACAGCGTACTCTACAGCAATACCGCCGGTGCGAACGTCGCTATTTCGAACGGCGGAGGTACTTCCGAAGAAGAGGAGGAAGAGGATGAATAGTAGCCCTACTCTTTTGCCAGAAATTGGTTCAGCGCCGAACGGACATCACGCACGCCCTGCAATAGGTCCATTCCCTTGGCGTCTTTTTTTGAACGCTGGCTCGGACCGATAGCCGCTTCGAAGCCAAGTTTTTGCGCCTCGGCCAGTCGCTTTTCGATAAATGGCACATGCCGGACTTCGCCGGACAAACCCACTTCGCCAAAGACCACGGCATTGCCTTTTAGCTGCAATCCTTTGGCAGCCGAACCGATAGCCATAATTATCGCTAAGTCGGCTGCCGGCTCGCTCAGGCGCAGGCCGCCAACTATGTTGATATAGATATCCTGCTCGGCCAACCGTAATTTGGTACGTTTTTCCAGTACCGCTACCAGCAAATTAAGCCGGTTCAGATCGAAACCGCTGGCAGTTCGCTTCGGGTATCCATAGCTGGTCTTATTCACCAGTGCCTGGACTTCGACTAGCAAAGGTCTGCTGCCTTCAAGTGTTGCCAACACAACCGAGCCGTCACTATCCTGGCGCTCTGCCAACAATGCTGCCGAAGGATTATCTACCGCCTGCAAGCCACGCTCATTCATTTCGAATATTCCTGCTTCACTGGTAGAGCCAAAGCGGTTTTTGACAGCACGCAGCACTTTGAAGCCGCCGTACCGGTCGCCTTCCAGCTGCAATACTACGTCAACGACATGCTCCAGTACTTTCGGACCGGCAATGTTTCCTTCTTTGGTAACATGGCCGACTACTATTAGCGCCGTATTAGTACGCTTAGCCGGCTGCGTCAGAACATTGGTACTATTTGTGATTTGCGACACCGTACCCGGCGCCGACCCCACATGGGCACAAGCTACCGTTTGTATAGAATCAACGATGACGAGCTTGTAGCTGCCGGCGGCAATAGTAGCGGCGATGTCGTCAGCCGACGTACTTGACACCAACTGCAGGTTGCCGCCCAGGCCGCTGACATCTGCACCTATCCGTGCCGCCCTCAAGCCTACCTGACGAGCCGATTCTTCAGCACTGACATACAGCACCGGCTGTTCCATCGCAATCGAGCAGGCTACCTGCAACAGTACGGTACTTTTGCCGATACCCGGCTGGCCGGCCAACAACGTGACGCTGCCCGGCACCAAACCGCCGCCCAGCAGCACATCAACATCGGAAAGTTTGGTTTTTAATCGTGGCTCATCGACGGCTGTCACTGTCTCTATCGACTCCGGTTGCAACACACGGCCCAGTATGGCCGACCGCAGACCGGCTTCCCCGGATGCTACCGTCGATATTTCCTCCAACATCGTATTCCATTCACCGCATTGCGGGCATTTACCCGCCCAAGCGGACGTAACCGCACCGCAGTTCGTACACGCAAACCTGACACTTGGTTTTCTAGCCATACATCCTCGCTTTTTTATACCTACGATCTATAGGACTTACGCATTTTAGTGCAGTTCGTTCGAATACTGAGCACCGAAGCGGAGGCGTACTTGAGAGTACGGTGGTGTACGCAGCCGCGGAAGCATATACATGCTAGCATGTATATGCTGAGCAGCGAGGCAAGAG
>JBGTNV010000014.1:0-2610 GCA_041742875.1 Saccharimonadales bacterium (SeqCode)
AAACCACCAGTAATGACAAAGCTTTGGCCGTGCAGCGGACCTTCGGCGTGCGATTTGTAAACCGGTTGTACGCCAAACGAATCGAACTTAGCCAGTAATATCCGGTTATCGGGGTCGGCAAACCAGGCTACGATCGACTCGGCAACGACTTTGCCGATGCCATCGACGTCCGTTAGCTCCTCAAGCGTCGCTTTCCCAAGCTTATCCATTGACCCGAAAGCCTCCGCCAGATCGATAGCCGTTTGCGTACCGACATGGCGGATACCGAGACCATAGATGAAGCGCGGCAGTTCCGGCGATTTAACATCCTTGATTGCATCGACCAGCTTTTGGGCGGAGATTTCTGCGAAACGGTCCAATTCCAATACCTGTTCTTTCGTGATGGCGTAAATATCAGCAATGTCATGCACGAGTTTAGCATTCACTAACGCCTCGACATTTTTCTCTCCGAGCGTGTCGATGTCCAGGGCGCCTTTGCTGGCGTAATGCTGTAAGGCCTGCTTGAGCAAGATCTTGCCGGTGGCGCCCTTGAGCCGATACACAACTTCACCCTCCGGCCTGTCGAACTCCAATTCCGGATACTGACGTTGCAGTTCTTTTTCTATATTGAAAGGTTTGGCGGTTTTCGGACGCAGCTCTACCAGCACATGATCGACCTGCGGGATAATGTCGCCGGCTTTGAATATAATCACCGTATCACCGACGCGGATATCTTTTCGGGCGATTTCATCAGCATTGTGCAAAGAAGCATGTTGGATGGTCGTACCGGCTACCACGACCGGATCAAACACCGCAATCGGCGTGGCAGCGCCGGTCCGGCCGATACTGAGTACGACATCCTTGACAACCGTCGTAGCCTCTTCGGCGGGATATTTATAGGCGACTGCACCGCGCGGGTTTTTGCCGACAATACCAAGCTGGGCGTACAGTGAACGGTCATTAAGCTTCACTACCAACCCGTCGGTATGGAATGGCAGTGTGTGACGCTTTTCATCCCACTCATCGACGAAGCGCATGACCTCGTCCAGGTCCGTAAAGACGCGTGCCTGCGGGTTGGCGGCCAGCCCAAGCGCCCGTATCGCTTCATAGGCAAACATATTGGTTGGCACTTCACCAGGATCCTCGCGCAGCAAATCGTAGGCGCGGAAGCGCAGCGGCCGCGCCGCTACTAATGATGCGTCAAGCTGACGGATCGTGCCCGCGGCCAAGTTCCGCGGGTTCATGAAGACCGGCTTGCCTGCGGCCTCACGGGTCCGGTTCAGCTTTTCGAAATCCTCTTTGTATAGGATTATTTCGCCGCGGATTTCGGTTCGCCCACGCAGGAACTGCTTGTACCGATCACTTCGCCCGTCTCGCCCGTCTCGATTATCGCCCGTCTCGTGGCGCAAGTTCAAGGGTACAGACTTGATGGTACGCACGTTAGCGGTGACATCTTCACCTATCGTGCCGTCGCCGCGGGTCACGGCTTGCGTAAACCGCCCGTCTTCGTACGTCAATGCGCAAGCCAACCCATCCATCTTTATATCACAGAAAAACTCATGGCTGTTACCCGGCGCTAACTTATCGGTCCGCTTCACCCAGGCTTCTATCTCCTCACGGCTAAATACATCGTTCAAGCTGATCATCCGGCTGGAATGCCGCACTTTGGAGAATCCCTTCAGCGGCTCGCCGCCGACCCGCTGCGTCGGACTGTCCGGCGTTATCAAGCCCGGATTTTGTTCTTCCAATCCTTTTAACTCGCGCATCAGCCCGTCATACACCGCATCCGACACGCTCGGCGCATCGAGCACATAGTACTCGTACGCATACGCAGCCATCAACTTCCTCAACTCCGCCAGCCGCTTCTCAGCTTCAGTTTTCGTCATATTCACCCCTTATACTACCTCCACTATAGCCTAGATTGGGCGATCTATAAACTCCAACCTGGGAAGACTTTACTCAACTTCCACCCAACGCCTGCGGGCCGCAATGCGTATGTGCAGTGCAGTGTGATGTTTTCTGAGAGGAACGGACGAAAGTGTTAGCAGTACGCTGGAGGAGCACCGCAACAGAAAGCACCGCAATGTGCCTACGTATGCAGCTCACTGCCTTCGCTAATCAACTCACGGTAGAGGGCGTACATGTAACTATGGACAACCAGAATGCTCAATACGGTAAGGATAAAGAACACCGCCGGAGCTGCCGGCGTCAGCAGGAGCGCAAATGGCACCGTGATAAACGCCGCCGCTAAGATCATTGCCAACGGCAAAAATAATAGTTTAAGCAAAACACTGGCGCGGCGATACCGTACGATTTCTTTCGACGACCGGAGCGCTTGCAGCGGCGTCATATTAGGCAGCGTCACGATGTAGAGCGCAAATACCGACGAACAAAGCATGTACAAGCTGGCCGCCAACAGCATGAATAGTAATACGCCGACCAGCGCGATTTCCAATGTCTGCTGCAATATGCCGCCGCCAACCAACACCGCAAACAAAAACCCGCCGATTACCGCCGGCACTACTTGCAAGCCAATCACTAACATCACCAAAATAAAAGGTATGAGCGGATGCATGCCGCCATAAATCGCATCGCGCACCCGAACGGAGTTGCCGGCGTATAATTGCCTGA
>JBGTNV010000015.1:0-3163 GCA_041742875.1 Saccharimonadales bacterium (SeqCode)
TCTGGAACAACATCATGGCACTGAGGGACAACAGCCAGCTTACCCGTGGCTTCTGGATAAACATTACCCGGAAAGACTTGCAGAACATCGACAGCAACTACAACCTGTTCTGGCATCCCGATCCCGTTAACAGCGAAAACCACCTGATCCGCAACCAGGTTGCCTACACGCTGACCAGCTGGCAAAACGATGCGGCCGAAGCACGCGATATCCAGTCGCTGCGCGGCGCGCCGCAGTTCCAGACCGGTAATGCAAACTACTTCACCCAAACCACGTCACCAGCACGGGACAAGGGCATCAACCCGCTGAACTGGCCGGCATGCGGACCGACCACGCCTGCTAAGTTAGACATAGGTTACGTGGAGACCTGCCTCTAGGCGGCAGCCATCGGCGCCTATACCTATTAACCGGGGGCCGCGCGCTTGCAGCCCCCGGTTTATATATTGAAGCGACGGGCGGCCTAAGGATATTGTCGACCAATGTGTCAATATGATCATTCTCGAGGTTGGCTTTTATTGCATAGCCCTCGATCTTAAGGCTCCGTAAATCAGCTAGGGCTTCGGCTTCGTTTAGATTGGAAATTACGAAAACCTTAGTCTTTTTGATTTGTTAGGAATGAATACCTTATTCTAGATTTCGACAGATAGCTTAACGCCTGTTTCTTTGGCAATCTGTAATATTGCATCACGTAGTTTATCCATTTGGTGCGAGCTAAGTGTCATCTCGTTATGGTAATCTTTCACTTGGGCGCTTAACTCTCCGATAGCACCCCGGATATCGGCACGATCCTGGCTAGCTTCTTCAAATCTTCTGTCGGTATCGTTGAAACGCTTTTCTACGTATTTAAATAGCTTCATAAATTGGTCGTCGTTCATACTATTGATTGTATCATTATATGTCAGTTCAAACGCTGGTTAGAGTCCCCATCCCTACCCGACATCAAAGACCCAGCTATTTGTTTTTGGGGTGGTGCTTTTTGAGTGCTAATTCAAGCTTTGACCTTGGCAAGTACGCTATTGGTTACGCTTGCCTTATGTTCGTTAACTTATAGCATCAGCAATTGCCTCAGTAACACGGATGGCGATATCGTCAATAGCTTCGCTCCTGAGGCGTTTTTTCTTGGCTCCGGACTTACTTGCACTATTAGCTGCCGCTAATTTTGCCAGCAGTCCCAAGCCGTCTGTTTTTTGCGTCAAGAGCTCCCAGCCTACGGTAACGAACCGCCGCTCATAGGTAACTTTGCTGCCTGGAGTAATGCGTACATTAACCGGCGTCTCTGTATCGTACCTGCTGTGTATGTAATCAATTGGGAACACTACCACATCTATTTCGCCTTGCATACCACCAGCGCGGAGGCTCGCCGGCAATGCAAGATCCCGGGCAGTCTCATCAGAGGAACCGGTTACCAAAAGACACAGGGCAGTCTTTAGGGCGGCAGCTTGCAGCGCATCCAGCTGATCAGGATTGCGTCTCAATCCGTGCTCAGCCGAACGCATAGGCACATACAGAGCTGAGAGACGGCGTATATACGTATCGACTGTTTCAGCAAGCACCGTCGGATCTGCTTCGGTAAAAAGCGCTTTGTATACAGAGGCGGCCTCAGCATCTAAGCACATTTCGAATGATTCGCCGGCTTCAGCTTTTGTTAGCGCCGCAGCGGCAGTAAGGATGGTAGATCTAGCAGTATCAAAATGCTCTCCCGCCACTGCAATAAGTTGGTCAGCGGCTCTGTCAGCCTCGGCGGCGGCAGTAATTAGCTTAGGAGCGTCATATCGGGAAACCCGCGTTTCTTGGACGCGGGCGCTGCGGGCTTCGACACGTTTATCCTGTGCCTGCATGAAAATAGTGCGCGCGTGTTCGAGCTGCATCCAGCCCAATACATGTTGCTGGACGGGCGCAAGGGCGCCTTGGGATTGCGCCTCCTCAAGGTTGAGCAGATTAATTCGCAACGCGCCGGAGTCCAGGTCACGGATATCACGAGCGGGTTGTGCCAGATACCAGGCTGTTTCAACACGCTCCGGCTTTGTTGGAGGAGGCTCGTGCTTTTTCATAGCGGCATCGACGGCTACTTCGCCGACAAGTGCGAGAACAGGGGCAGGATGGGCTTGTTCATACCTGTTAATATACCAGAATAGACAGTCTGAGATTTCATTAAATGCTAGTCTTGTGGTATCTGGTTTTCCCTTCACCCTATGCTGCGCAAAACCGGCGGCCGTCTTGACATATTCGGCCAGTGTGGCATGTGGTATATGTTCTTTGTTAGGCCAAAGTTCATCGCCAAGCGCGCTTACCGGAATTGGGATGATACCATCTGATGCTTCATCTGCTATAACGATGCGCGCCGGCCTGCCGTTCCGCCGGTTGACAGCGTTGATGTTCCAAGGCTGCCTTGGCGGCGCGGGCACAAACCAACCGGTTTCTATCGCATATTCAGTTAGCATAGCAATAGCGGTCATGGTTCGTAATAATTCGTCACCTTCAGGCGTGCAGTCACTTTCGGCCAGCAATTTTGTGGCCGCGGTCTGAATACCGCGCAAGTAAGGCACATGATTTTTGCTGGCTATCTTGAAACGCTCGTTTTTGGCCATTTCGTGCTGCATACCGACGCTCGCCAGCGCCAGAGCCGCACTGGCACGCAGGCCGGACGGCGCATGATCGCTACGTACAACCGACCGGAAGTCAGCTTTAACCTGCTCCCTTGCGCTATTTGTTTCCTTAATCGTGAAGGGCTGTCCCGTCTCGGGGTTTGCGCCGCTCGCCATAGCCATCGACACTTCCAGACCGAGCCATGCACAGTCAAACTGCGCTTGAGGGCCCAGCTCCTGGGCTGCTGCGGCCGCACGTAACTCAAAACACCGGGTAAGCGGTATTCGTCCTACCGGCACGTCAGGATCAATAGCATAGTAACCAAGCAATCCATCACTATATCCTGCACATTCACTAGTTACCATTTGAAAAGATTCTTTAAAGCTATACTCATGATATTACAGCATAAAGATGTAACTTGATCAATAGTAAAATAACCTGACTCTCAAAACCCCCAAGCCAACTGGTAGCTAAGCAGCACTCGAATGTAGTGGACGGCGTAGCCGGCTACGCTGCGTGGGAACGAAGTGACCAGCAGCATATGTTGTTTTAAGTAATCGAAGGTGCACTCGATCTT
>JBGTNV010000016.1:0-6317 GCA_041742875.1 Saccharimonadales bacterium (SeqCode)
ACTTTGGGTTTTACTCTGACTGGTACCTGCTTCTGCTTCAGCAATCAATAACTCCGCCAGTTTACGGGCGGCATCAGTTCTGGCAATGCTGTGCAGCCGTGCGCCCAAATCACGGGCCCGTTGCGGGTTATCGAACAGCGCGCCTAGAAATTCAGCAATCACGTTCGGATTACTTTGCAGGCTATCTTCATCTGCTATCACAACCGCGCCCCGATCGGCCAGCACCTGGGCATTTTTAGTCTGGTGGCCGCCAGTCAGTAATGGGTTCGGCACCACAATACAGGCTTTGGCCTGAGCGGCAAACTCAGCGATACTCGTACCGCCGGCACGAGTGATAACCACATCGGCCGCCCCGCTATAATCGTAAAGGTTGGATACGAAACCATACACTATGACTCGCCGGCGCTCCTCGCCGGCCAAAGCTTCGTCATATTTTTTATTTGTTGCCGCTTCCTGTGCCCTGCCGGCCAGATGCACGATAGCCAAGTCAGGGTACGTATCGAGCAATCCGGCGCTGCAAGCCACAACAGCATCATTCAGACGCTTGGCACCCAGGCCGCCGCCCGTCACCAGCAGCAACTTACGGTATGCTCCAAGTTGTAATTTCCGGCGCAATTCGTCGCGGGCCGCATCGTCCAACACCTTGTAGTGACGCGAAACCGGTACGCCGACCGTGACGGTTTTAGCTGCCGGATACTTGTAGACTTCGCCCGGCAGTGCCACCGCGTGTTTGGCGGCCCAGCGGGCAATCAGACGGTTAGCCAGCCCCGGTATAGCATCGGAATCATGCGTAACATACGGTATACCCAACTTAGCTGCCGCCAGGCCGACCGGTACGCCGACGAAGCCGCCCTTTATGAATACCACATCGGGACGCAACCGGCGCAACAACCGGTAGCTTTGTTGCAGGCCGGCCACGACATAACCGGCATCACGCAAGTTTTTGGCTGTTGTCGGCAGATCGAGCAGCTGGCGTAAGCCTTCGCCGTGATAGCGCCGGAATTTGCCAGCCCGCACCGTGTACATCGCATCGATATTCGGGTCACGTGCCGGTACATCCCCCAGAGAATCGCCGCGCTGCCCGATGTATATTATCCGGCAATCCGGCCGCAACTGCTTCAGCTCATAAGCCACCGCCAATATCGGCGTAATATGCCCGCCCGAGCCCCCGCCGGTCACCACAATCCGCAACCCCCTGGTTTTATCGTCGCTCATAGCCGAATCCTGACTGAGGTTGAACGGGACTTACATACGTAAGCCCCCTAGCGTCCATAACGGTTCCGATCCAGGCTATGCCGATTAAGCGCCCGCTGCCCTGCCGGCACGCCCGAGCCCGCCGTAGCGAAGGTAGTGTATCGTGACATATTAAACACTATACCGAGCGCCACCATTACAAACACTACGCTGGTCCCGCCATAGCTGACCAACGGCAGCGTAATTCCCTTCAACGGCAGCAAGCCCAGCATCGCTCCGATATTGATAATCGCCTGAATCGCCAACCACGTCAACACGCCGACAATAAACAGCCGGCTAAACGTATCCGGCGCCCGCTCCGCCAGGCTCCCGAGCCGGACGAAAAATGCCGCCAGCAGCGCCAGCAACACCGCTACGCCGACAAAACCGAATTTTTCAGCATAAATGGCGAATATCGAGTCATTAGCGGCTTCCGGCAAGTAGCCGTAAGCCTGGATGCTCCGCCCCAGTCCCAGTCCGAACATACCGCCCGAACCGACCGATATCAGCGCCTGGCAAGCCTGGTAGCCGGTACTCTGACAATCCGCTGCGGGGTTCAGGAACGTTGCCAGGCGCTCGCGCCTATAGTCTGCCGTGGACACAGCGGCGGTACCGAGCAAGGCTATCGCCAATACGACTACAGCCAACGTCCGCAGCGGCAGACCGGCCACGAAAGCCATGATTCCCAGCATTGCCACTATCACCACCATAGACCCCAGATCGCTCTGTATAACGGCCACAACGAATCCAATTACAAGGAGCGCCGCCATCAGCGGCATAAGCATCTTCCTGGCGTCCTCGGCCATTCTGCTTTTGCTATCTGCTTTGGACAACCTGTGTGCCAGAAATCCCGCCAACCAAATCAAAAAAGCAAACTTGACCAGTTCAACCGACTGGAAGGAAAAACTGCCCAATCGGATCCAGCGATGCGCCGGATAGCGCGGATCAACCGGCAAAACCAGTGCCAACAGGGTTGCCACTGCCGCCAGCAGCAAGAGCGGCACGGCAAGCTTACGCCAGATATCGAGCGGTAAGCGCGATGCAACCAGGAAGCCCAACGCGCCAACCGCAATAGCCACCATCTGACGGGTAACAAAGTAATTGTCACTGACATTCTGAGCCGCTGCCAGCGCCGGACTAATAGCATACACCACGATCAGCCCTACTCCCAGCAGCGCGATACTCAATATCAGCAGCCAGTAGTCCGGCCGGTGCCGGCGCAGCGGCTCTGGCTGCACTCTGCCCGCCGCATCCCGCAAACTTCGCATTTCAACCACAGGACCCCCTAAAGGCACCCGCACAAGAAGTAATTTTGTTATTTTTATTCATTTTTATCTTATGTGTTCCTATTTTAGGACTTTCGCATTTTAGTGCAGTTCGTTCGAATACTGAGCACCGAAGCACAGGCGTACTTGAGGGTACGGTGGGCATCGGAGCGGAAGAATTCGGACGAAATGTGCAAAATGCGTAAGTCCTATCTGTATTCATAGGCATCCGATGCTCTTTTAGTATATCACTTTGAAGCAGAACGAAGAGCCATCCCACCACCAACCCGGGACTTTCTCATTTGAGTGCAGTCCAACACCTGACCCACGCTCCTACTTAGTTTTTGGCGCGACATAACCGTTATTAATGAGCATATGCGCAATGTCTGCAAACAACGGCTGCGCAGCCGCCGTACCGGCATAGCCGCCGATTTTCGGCTTATGCACGAAGACCGCGATTACATACTGCGGCTGGTCGCCGCCCGCAAAACCCAGGTACGTACCATTAAAATCATCCTCATAGTACCCGCCGGTCGGCTTAGCTATCTGCGCCGTGCCGGTTTTGCCGCCAACGCTGTAGCGGCTCTGGTCGAACGGCGGTTTGATATGGTGGTTGTCTATCACATACTGCAGTAGCGGGATCATATCACGGCTGACTTCCGGCTTAACCACGTCACGGCGCACTGCTTCCGGTGCTTTCGGTGTGACTTTGCCGTTGGAGTCAACCATCTGTGCTACCAAATGCGGCTTATAGTACGTGCCGCCATTGACCACGGCCGACATGGCCGCCGCTACCTGGAGCGGTGTGGCGGTCATAGCCTGCCCGAAGGACGTATTGGCATATGTCAGGTTAATGCCGGCGCCGTTGTCGGCGGGTTTCGGTACCATGCCGGCTTCTTCATAGCTCTGCTCAACATCGGTTGGTTTGCCAAACATATACCGGTTCGCCATATAGTCATACCAGGCATCACGCGCCTTTTGGTTCAGCTGGCCGCCGCCCATCTGCATCAGTTCCCACGTAGCACCGGTATTGAGCGATAAGTTCAAAAGATCGGCGATATTACGCCGGCCCGGACCGCCGTCTTCTTCGATGTTCGAAATGCGGAACTCATCCACAATGTAAAATGAAGGGTCGAAGAAGGACGTTGCCGGCTTGACGACTCCCTGGTTCAGCGCCGCGGCAGTAGTCAGCGTCTTCATGATAGAGCCGATTTCAATCGGATGGGTAATAGCGGCGTTGCTGTAGAGGCTGCTGTCATCGACCTCCTGGAATTTGGCCGGGTCGTACGTCGGATAATTGGCCATAGCTTTGATAGCGCCGGTCCGCGGATCCATTACCACAGCGCTGGCGCTCGGGGCTTTGGCGCGATTCGCACCCTGCGCCAATAGCCTCTCAACCTGCTTTTGGATACCAATGTCTACTGTCAAAACCACATCCGAGCCGGCTTGCGGCTTCACCTCGACATTACTGGCGTTGGCAGCCAACGGCACGCCGCGTGCGTCGGTAATTGCCTTCAATTCGCCCGGTTCGCCGTCTAATTGCTCCTGAAGCACCTCTTCAATCCCATACGCACCCTTGCCGTCGTCCTTCAGGAAGCCCAGTATCTGCGCCGCCATCGTGCCTTGCGGATACGTCCGGTACGGCTGCTCCTGCGCGCCGATGCCAGGATACTCATAGGCCAATAGCTTGTCTCTTTGTTCTTTGCTGACTTTCTTTTTCAAGATTGCGTAGCGGCTTTTTTTATCGGAAAGCTTGTCGGTGTAATCGCCAGGCTGGCCGCCCAGACTCGAAGCCAGCGCCGCTGAAACTTTAGCTCGATCCCGATCTTTTATAAATGAAGGGTCAGCATATATCGTATACAGCTTCTGGTTCAATACCAACGGCACTACGGCAGCACCGTCATAGGCCTTGATACCGCCGCGGACAGCCGGGATCTCGTACTGCTTCAGTTGATCGCTCAGGGCGCTATTGTGGTAGTACTCATACTGGATAACCTGTACGTAAAAAGCCCGCACCGCAAATATTGCCAAAATGGTTACCACTACAAATTGCCAGACGCGGATACGGCGTACGGCTTTCACGGTCATTTGGCCGGCCTGTTGCGGTGAAACGTTAGTATTCGGGAGCATTGTGTTAGAGAGCTAGTTTTTGACGGTCTCGCTTGGCGCGACCGCGGTCAGGCTTTTGGCGGCCGTGCTGTTTTCGACCCTGTCGAGTGACTGCAACCGGGCAGAAGCAACTTCCAGGTCGTCATGCTCGTTTTTTAGCTGAACCTGCTGTTCCTGTAAGGCGTTTATCTTGTAACCGTAGGCGTTGGTCTTAGTCACCTGCGTCAAATATAACAATCCAAGCAGACAGGCCAACACGATAAGAATAATAGTATTGCTGATCGGGCCGAGCGTCCGTTCACGGTTGTGGAATGTCACCGCGTTCTGGTTGCGTCCTATCTGACGCTGCCGCCCTAGGGCTACCGAGCTGGAATAGGTCATAGGCGTTTTTCTTTGTATTTTTTATTTTTGTGATTACTTTTTATACTTTTACTTTTTATACTTCACGGGACTTCTCAGGACTTCATTCTCAGAACTTCATAGTACTAGTACTTCCGGGGCGCCTGATTTTTTGGGCGCCCCGGAAGCCGGTTTTTGTGCTCCTAGCACCCGGTACATTTAGTGCATTTTTGACCGTCTAAAAATTCAAATAGATTTCTTAGACGATTTTTACACGTACTTTGTATGCACGGGAGCTGCTTTTTACTTGGATTGGCATATTTGCGCAACCTTTCTTGTTGGTTTTTATTTTTTTTGTTTCAATACGGCTCGAAGTTTTGCACTTCGTGCTCGCGGATTAATTGCTAATTCATGTTGGTCGGCTACCACGGGTCGTTTGGTCAGTAACCGAAGATCTGTGTCGTAGCGGTAGTAATCGCCGGCAGCTTCGGCCAGCGCCCGCTTGACGATGCGGTCTTCCAGGCTATGGAAACTAATCACCGCCAGCCTGCCGCCGGGCGCCAACAAATCCAACCAGAGCGGCAGAGCATCCCGCAGTAAACGAAGTTCATCGTTAACCGCGATGCGCAGCGCCTGGAAAGTCCGTGTCGCCGGATGCGTTCTGCTATGCGACTTCCCTGCCCATGCCCGGGCTACAACCGCCGCCAGTTCAACAGTCGTCGTAAACGGCCTGTTCTGGACGATAAGTTTCGCGATCTGCCGTGATTTCGGTTCTTCGCCGTACTTGTCCAAAATATCCGCTATGGCATCTGCCGCGTAATTGTTGACGATGTCGGCCGCAGTACCTTCTTGTGACTGATCCATCCGCATATCGAGCGGACCGGCCGACGCAATGGCAAAGCCGCGGTCTGCGTCGTCCAGGTGCAACGACGAAACGCCCAGGTCGGCCAATATCATATCGAACTGCCTATCCGCGTCCTGCATAGCCTTACTGGCGCTATAGAAATCCTTGTGCAGAACCTCAATAGCAGTACCAGCGGTACCATTCCGCGCAAATTCTTGCTCCAGTTCCGCAATAGCAACACTATCACGATCAACCAGTACAGTATCACGATCAACCAGTACAGTATTTTGCGGGTTTTGACTCCGCGCTAGTATAGCGCGGGCATGGCCGCCATATCCTGCCGTCAGGTCGAGGTATGATTCCCCGGCTTCCGGACTCAAATAGTACAGCACTTGCTCCAGGAGTACCGGAATGTGCAATGCAGGGGCAGCAGCGTTATTGTCAGACTGATTTTTTTTGGTCGTATTGTACGCCGTCATATTTTGGTAAGTATCCGGCAATCCTCGATAACAATCAAGCTATTGTAG
>JBGTNV010000017.1:0-6945 GCA_041742875.1 Saccharimonadales bacterium (SeqCode)
GAGACCGCCCGCCACCTGACGAAGGAGAGCCTGGCCGAAGCGTATCCGACGGAAATAGGTGCTGCCGCAAACTCCCGAAAAGGAACCCGCGGAACAAAACCTCCTCGGCAACCGGCGCAAACACCACCAGGGCCAAAAATACCATGAGCAGCTTCCCGAACCCGGCGGCATCATCAAACCCGATGTCTTGCTTCTGATCGACATCCAGCCCCGGCACTAATTGCTGAATAATAACCACCGATGCCAGCAAGACCGCAAAGTACACCATGCCCGCCGCAACCGGCAAGAAGAAATCTATCAACTTCGGCCGCTGAAAACCAAGCGCCCCAAAGCCGATTCCGCGCCTTTTCAGCACCCAACGCACACCGAGTACAACAAACGTTTCAACCAGAGCGATTGTTATGAACTGCGATGTAGTCGAATCGTCGAGCCAGGAAGCTATATCGAATACCGTCGAGCCGGCAAGGCCGGCAAAGAGTGCCGAACCCGTCAGCAGCAGAGCAATCGCACCGATCTGCGCCGCCAGAAAAATACCGATAGTTATCGCTACCGCCTGCAGCGGATGCCATGGCTGATGCTTCATATCATCCGTAGCAACATCAGATTCATGCCTCGCCATGCGTGTAAGTCCTGCCTAGCCTAGAAGAAACGTTTTACGTCAACTATTGTTATCAAAACCATCAATCCGATCAACAGCATGAAGCTCAGGCCATACGCGTAGTTTTCGAATGTTTCCGATACCTGTTTGCCGAATAGCCTTGAAATGTAGGTGATAGCCACTTTGCCGCCATCCAGCGCCGGTATAGGCAGCATATTCATGATCGCCAGACTAAGCGAGATAATAGCGGTGACAAACAGGATAAAGCCGATACCCTGGCTAGTGCCGGCCTTGAGCACCGCGAATATGCCGACCGGTCCCGACACCTGGCTGCTAGCCTCGGTTTGGCCGGACCGCCTTGCTTCACCGTTGCCAGTCACAAATCCCGCTATAATCGACCCGAGACCCTGGAGCGCCTTGCCCAAGCCGGCCACGGTTGCCTTGGTAAAGTCCCAGGTTACTCCCAACGCTACGATCGGCGCCGACCAGGTGGAACGCCGGAACTCCAACCCCATCTGCGCCGAATATGAGCCGACGCCGAGATGCGGCGACGTATTGTTCAGCACTACCTGGGCGGTAGAACGCTTCCCGCTAGCCGATAGCGTGACCACGGCCACACTCTGGCCGGCCTTGGCTTTGGTAGTCGCGGTTAGCTTCTGCGGACTGGTGATAGCGGTACCGCCAATCGATACGACCTGGGCATCTTTTGTGATGCCGGCTTTCTCCGCCGGACTGCCGGGTACTACGGTACCGACCTTCACGACACCGGAATTCTCGGCATGTTTTGTAATCGTAGTGTCGCTAGCTACGGTGAACTGGTTATCAAGAATTTTCGGCATACCGATCAACGCCACAATCGTGAACAGCACTAGTGCCGTAAGCAGGTTCATCCCTACTCCGGCGGCCATTATCCGGGTCTTAGCCCCCGTACTGGCAGCGCCGAACGTGCCAGGCTCCGTGTCAGAATCGTGCTCGCCCTTGAGCCTGACAAAGCCGCCGAGCGGCAGCCAGTTCAGGCTGAAAATATAATTTCCCTTTGGGCTTTTTACCTTCCGGCTCCAAGCCCGCGGCGGGAAGCCGATACCAAACTCTTCGATCTTCACGCCGTTGCGCCGCGCCACTATGAAATGTCCGAATTCATGCACCACAACGAGTCCTACGAACAACAAGATCCCAAGTACCAGTAAAAATAATTCCATGTCTGTGTTAAGTATAGCCTAGAGTTCGTTTGATTGCCGATAATTTACCGGAAAAGTCGTCGGTTTTCCAGCCAAGCTTACTCTACAGGACTTACGCATTTTAGTGCAGTTCGTTCGAATACTGAGCACCGAAGCACAGGCGTACTCGAGAGTACGGTGGTGTACGCAGCCGCGGAGGCATATACATACTAGCATGTATATGCTGAGCAGCGAGGCAAGAGGCGTAGCCGATGCATCGGAGCGGAAGTATTCGGGCGAAATGTGCAAAATGCGTAAGCCCTGTCTACTTGCCGAAACGGCGGTGGCGCGATGCATAATAGTCGATTTCCCGTACCAGGTCGGCTTCGCTGAATTCCGGCCAGTACCCCTTACAGAACGCCAGCTCGCTATAAGCCGCTTCCCAGAGCATGAAGTTACTCAGCCGTTGCTCACCGGAGGTACGGATTATCAGATCAACCGGCGGCACATCCGGCGCGTACAAATATCTGGAAATAAGCTCGGGCGTTATATCATCCGGAGCAATGCCATCAGCAGCGATACGCTTAGTAGCCTCGACGATCTCCTGCTGGCCGCCGTAATCCAGGCAAAGCAGCAAGGTGCCGCGGGTATTGTCTTTGGTCTTCTCCTCGGCATCATGGATAGCCCGCACCATCGCGTGGCCCAGCCGCAGCTTGGACCCGACTACCCGCAACCGGATACCTTCGGCATCCAATTCTTTGACCTCATGTTTGAGCACCCATAGGAGTAGCTTCATGATGTCCCGGACTTCCTGCTGGTCACGCTTCCAGTTTTCCGTTGACCAAACGTAAGCCGACACGTAGCGTACACCGTGTCTGAGGGCTGACTTGCAGATCATTTTGAGCGTTTTGTAGCCGCGCCGGTGACCTTCGAGAACCGGCAGGCCGCGCTCACGCGCCCAGCGGCGATTTCCGTCCAGGATCAAGCCTAAATGTTCCGGTGCATTTGAGTTATTTGATGTCTCCGATTTTCCTGCCTGGCGTTGGACCGGCTCGGCTACATCATCGAATACGTCATCAGCTACGTCATCAATAGTATTCAATTGCTTTTTCGTTACAGTTGCCATAGTATGACCCACATTATACACCTTATACTAATTACACTGTCATGATGTCTTGTTCTTTGGACTTGGCGGCCGCCTCGGCGCCGCTGCGGGCTTTGGCTAAATCGTCGTCAACACGCTTTTCCAGCCGTTTAGCGTCGTCTTCGCTGATTTCCTTGCTCTTCTTGGAGCGGTCGATAGCACCGAGCGCATCGTGGCGTATATTGCGCAGGGCCACCATGCACTCTTCCTGCTTCTGGCCCACTACTTTGACGATTTCGCGGCGGCGCTCTTCGTTCAGGGGCGGCACCGGAATACGCACGACCCGTCCGTCATCGGTCGGATTCAGCCCGAGTGTCGGGTTGTTGCGGATAGCATTGGCAATAGCCTGGATGGTATTGGGGTCGAACGGCGACACCTGCAACAACTGCGGCTCCGGCGTACTAACTGTCGCCGTCTGGTTCAGCGGCAACTGCGTACCGTACGCCTCCACCGTCACACTATCCAGCATACCGGCATGCGCCCGGCCGGTACGAAGTTTTTTCAGTTCATCCTGAAAGCGCGCCACAGCAGCTTGCATCTTCTTATTACTGTCATCTACCGCTTGTGTCGGATTCATATTGCAAAACCTCTTTCATATCCACACTTTCCTAACACCAATAGTAGCAAACTATCCGGTGCATCCGAAACATATCCCACTTGCAACTGTCTCCGGCACTAGCAGAGTTTACGCGACTTCGCCGAGAGCCAGGCGGCTAAAGCGGCGGACAACGATATTTTCGCCAAGGCGGGCGTTGTGGTCTTTGACGTAATCGCCGACGGTTTGGTCGGGATTTTTGATGAACGGCTGGTCGAGGAGGCAGCGCTCAGCGAAGTATTTACTGACCTGGCCGTCGATGATCTTTTCAACTATATCGGCCGGTTTGCCCTCCGTTTTTCCGTCGTTCTGAGATTTTTCACGGAATTCGGCGGCGGCACGCTCGCGCTCCGCGGCCGGAATTTCGTCGGCGCTGACGTAGACCGGACTGCTGGCGGCAATGTGCATAGCCACATCTTTTACGAGATTAGTAAAGATCTCATTGCGGGCCACAAAGTCAGTCTCACAGTTGACCTCCACGAGCACGCCGATGCGGCCGTCGTGGTTATAGGTGCCTACCAGGCCGGCTCGCGCTTCGCGCTCACCGCGCTTTTCGGCTTTGGTCAGGCCCTTTTTGCGCATTGCTTCGAGCGCTTTATCAAAGTCACCGCCTGTCTCGTCCAGAGCTTTCTTAGCGTCAGTCATACCAACACCGGTAAGCTCACGCAAACGCTTGATGTCTTCAATTGATACAGCCATAGTACTCTCCTCTTTAGGTATTTGCTATAAATGATCGGGCACGGATGCTTCTATTCGGTCTTGTCTTTGGACGGCTCGGCCTTAGCCGCTTTGTTCTGTCCGGCCTCGATTGCCTGGCGCACGTAATCCAATACAAGTTGGATAGTCTTGATGGCGTCGTCGTTGCACGGGATGGGATAGTCTGCCATGCCCGGATCGGCATTGGTGTCGATCAGCGCCACCACCGGTACGTTCAGTTTGCGGGCTTCACGCACGGCATTAGTATCATGCGTAACGTCAATGATAAATATTGCGCCGGGCCGCTGCGGCATGGTTTTGATACCGCCGTACATCCCGTTCAGATGATCGATTTCTTCCTGAAAACGCTGGATCTCCAGCTTGTTATACTTGTTAGCCAATTCACCGGATTCCATTTTAGCTTCCAGGTCTTTGAGATGCTTGATACGGCCGCTGACCGTCGGCCAGTTGGTCAGCATGCCGCCGAGCCAGCGCTCGGTTACGAAGGGCATCTTGAGTTCCACGGCCATGTTCTTCACCATATCCTGTGCCTGGCGCTTGGTAGACACCAGCAAAACAGGCTTGCCGGCCGCGACAGTGCTCGAAATAAATTCCAGAGCCGTTTCTAAACCCTCGACCGTCCGGGTCAGGTCGATTATATGGCTGCCGCCGCGCTTGCTATGGATATAGGGCGCCATTTTCGGATGCCAACGGCTGGTTTTGTGACCAAAATGCGCTCCGGCCTCCAATAATTTTTTAATGTCTACATCAATAGCAGCCATAAGGTGTAGTCCTTTCTCTTCGGCCAGGTACTCCGGATGTCCTGCACGGATACATTCAGAGAGGATTCTCTTCCCAGCCTGCTTAGTTAATTACACGATTGACTTTAACAGATACGCAATCATATAACAACACCTTCTGCTGAAACCTTTTGGTTTACTGCAAACCCCGGCGAGCCGATAACCTCATTGGCCAGCCCTCATCTATAGACATTGGATGGCTGGGCCTTCAGTATCAGACGGCTGAACCTTCATATTTGTGCAGACCGTAGCTAACTCGCAAGGCCTCCATTACTTCGGCGACTTCATTCAAATCATTCCGCGTTGCAGCAGGCAGCACTTCTAAAGCTAAGTCCGGCGCACTCGTTATCAATGGTGAGTTTCTGTATTCTTCAGTCATGTCAACTCCCGGTCCATGCTCCAGCGCTTCCATGAGAGAGGGCGCACTGCTACCTTCACCCACCTGCACGCTTGAGCTGACCGTGCCAGTCATAGAATCTTGCGCAAGCGCAATACAACTATGCATACCGCCGTCGCCCTCCTTCGGGAATCGAGTCAGCGTTATGGTGACTGCCGGCTCTGAGATTTCACCAATCTCAATATAATTATAATCAACACTGACGTGGTTGTACCTACCCGCCAGTGAAGATCCCTCCAGCTGCGCCGCGTCCAACGTATAGGCTATGCCGCTGTCTTGATTCGAAACGGCGGCGTGTCCAATATAAGCATTATCAAGAGTATCGGCAACATCATTCATGGCATATCGCAGCTCTTCCGGGGATGCTGGTTCGCCTTCAGCAAGGCTAAAATTGTGTTCGTTTTTCATATTATTAAGTGTTTGTCTTTATTGATACATTTATCATAACATTACTTTTGTGAACTGTCAATATTCTTTGCGTATATTTATGTTGACTGAGGTGGTGCTTCTGTGTATACTCTGCCCTTGACTATGAAGAAAGATTTGCATCACAAAGATTACCGGCCAGTTGTGTTTCAGGATCTGAATAACAAGCAGACTTACCTGACACGCTCGACGGTGGCTACCGGCGACAAAATTACGCTGGACGGTATCGAGTACCCTCTCGTTAAAATCCACATCTCCAGCAGTTCCCACCCGTTCTTCACCGGTGAAGAGCGCATCGTAGACATTGAGGGCCGCGTCGATAAATTCAAGGCCCGTGCTGCTGCCGGTGAGGCCGCCCGCGACAAGCGAGCTGCCGCCGCCCGGAAAACCGTCAAGCGCCTGGCTGCCAAAGCTGCCAAAACCAATGAAAATGCCGCCGACAAGCATGTCACAGAGAAGGTTAATGCGGCAGAATCCAAGACTGAATCAAAGACTGAGACGAAGAAGCCTGCCGGCAAACCAAGCAAATAATTTCTCGTATATACGCGTTTAGCCCCGGATGTATTAATTCGTCCGGGGCTTTTTAGTTTTAATTGCTTGGCCTTCTTTACATGAACTAGTGTCTATGCAACACTTATTAGCAAGTAAGCATAAACAAGGCACCGCTATGGAATCAGATAGAACCACGCCCACTCAAACCCCTAAGAACCGGCTAACTATCAGTCTCGACCTTCGATTCGTCGTCATAGGCTTGCTAGTGGTAATTGCGATAATGCTATCTATGTGGAAGCCCTGGGACACTACTGCGACACGGTCTGGATCGGACACCCGAACCATAACGGTCACCGGCGAAGCCAGCCTGAAGGCCGAACCGGATGAATTCGTCTTCTCCCCTGCCTACACCGTAACGAACGACAACCGCGAGGCAGCGCTGGCTGAAATGACCAAAAAGAGCGATGAAGTCATCGCCAAGCTGAAGGGCCTGGGCGTTACCGACAGCCAGATCAAATCCAATGCCGACAGCTACAACCGAGAAATCATGTATTACCCTGAGAAACCCGGCGGCAGCACACCTGGCTACACATTGCAGCTGACCGTCACGCTGCCGAAGCGCGACCAGGCCCAGAAGGTC
>JBGTNV010000018.1:0-15582 GCA_041742875.1 Saccharimonadales bacterium (SeqCode)
CGAGGAACGGGTGCGGCAGACCAAGTGGATACGCAAGGCCAGTAAGGCTACCGGCAAACCGGTGGCAATTATCCTGGATTTACAGGGGCCGAAGATCCGTTTGGGTGATTTCGAAGGCATGGTGAATGTTCGCAAAGGGCAAAGCCTGCAACTGAAATATCAGTCGGGTAACAGGCAGGCCGACTACAAAATGACCGGCATACTGCCGACCCAATACGACCTGAGTACCAAGGTAAAGCGCGGTGAGCGGTTGTACATGTTCGACGGGCGGATACTTACTACCGTAACGAGCGTGAAGGATGGCGTAGTGCACGTGCGGGTGGAGAACGACGGGCTGCTGATTAAGCGTAAAGGTATCAACCTGCCGGACACGGATTTTGGCGGCGATGTAATCACCGAAAAGGACAAGAAAGACCTGGCATTCGGCTCGACCCAGGATGTCGACTACGTGGCACAGAGTTTTGTACAGACAGCGGACGATCTGCGCGAGATGCGCCGGCTGATGAAAAACCACAATATGAATGCCCGGCTGATCGTAAAATTCGAGACTAAGTCTGCTATCGAGCACATGGAAGCCATAGTACAAGAAGCCGATATGGTGATGGTGGCCCGCGGTGACCTGGCGGTGGAGGCTGCCGCAGAAAGCGTACCGATCGTGCAACGCCAGTTGGTGGCGCTGGGCATACAACATGCCACGCCGACTATAGTGGCAACCCAGATGCTGGCCAGCATGACCGACCGGCCGGAGCCTACCCGGGCAGAGGTGTCGGATGTGGCAACCGCGGTGCTGATGGGAGCAGACTGCCTCATGCTTAGTGACGAGACAGCGGTCGGGCTCTATCCTATAGATGCGGTGCGGATAATGAAAAAAGTTATATGTTACACCGAAGCAAATGCGCCGGCGAAAACCATATACCCGCGAAAGCAGGAGCATAGCCGGCAGAGCGCGATCAGCGGCAGCGTCATCAGCCTGGCGGAAAGCATCCAGGCTAGGGCAATAGTAGCCGAGACTAAATCGGGGGCTTGCGCGCTACAGATTGCTTCCCTGCGGCCGGACATGCCGTTGATTGCTGTAACGAGCGATGTGCGCACAGCCCAGCAGTTGGCATTGGTCTATGATGTGAAAAGCTTCGTGCGGCCGGTACACAGGTTGGCGGCGCAGAAACTGACTGACTGGTTGCGCCAGACAACTGTTTTCCATAAGGGTGATATTATTGTGACGGCATCAGGGCAGTATCCGGGAGTAGTAGGAACGACCGACACAATCAAAGTTCGTGTGCTGGAGTAGAGTAGAAGTCTGTACTCATGTGCGTGCGTCCTGGGCAAGATATATTTGTATTACAAAATAGTAGCTTCCATTTGTGTAAGCATATGCGGTATACTTTAAGCAATTAGAGTGGAGCTGCTGCAAAAACGTGTTTACGAAAAAGACTGTTCGCGATATAGGTATTACGGGGAAAACGGTACTGCTGCACGCCGAATTGGACGTGCCGCTGAGTGAAGACGGCCAGACGGTGACCAGTGATTATCGGCTTCAGAGCGCAATACCGACTATAGAATACCTACAGCGCCGCCACTGCAAGATCATCCTGATTTCAAAGCTTGGCCGTCCTAACGGCGTCTATAACGACAAAATGTCGCTGTTTCCCGTGGCAAAACGGCTCAGCCAACTTATAAAGTCGCCGGTGTCCCTGGTACCGGCTTGTGTCGGCGAACAGGTGCAACGGGCCGCGGACAAGCTGGACATTCACCACATTATTATGTTGGAGAACCTGCGCTTCTATCCTGAAGAAGAAGCTAACGATGAAAACTTCGCCAGGCAGATAGCACATGACACCAAAGCAGATATATTTGTGCAGGATTGTTTCGCGTTGGCCCATCGCCGTGAAGCCGGTACGGATGCTATTGCGCGCGTACTGCCTAGCGTTGCCGGACTGCATCTGGAAAAAGAAGTCAGTATTATTACCAATGTCATGCACAAACCGGTCCGGCCGATGATGGCGGTTGTAGGCGGTGCCAAAATAGCCGATAAGATCGACGTGCTGCACAGGTTCATCGATATTGCCGATTTCGTAGCTGTCGGCGGCGCTATGGCCAATACGTTCCTGAAGGCCGAAGGTATTAAGATCGGCGATAGCCTGGCAGACGATGCCGAACTGCCGATGGCTCGTGAAATCCTGGCAAAAGCCCGCGCCAAATCCAAAAAACAGTACTTTATATTTTATTTGCCGCAGGACGGCGTGGTGGCGGACAAGATCGACCGCAGGTCAAAAACCCGCATCGTTGACTGGAGCTCACACGTAATCGCCGAAATCGAAAATTACCCTAAGCGGCCGCCGCACTATGCCAGCCATGTCGCGCAAGACGAAAAGATTCTTGATATCGGACCTTTTTCGGCCTCGTTTATTGCCGGCGGCATGCAATTGGCCAACACCGTAGTTTGGAACGGTACGTTGGGCGTAACGGAGACAGAGAGCTTACTGGGGCCAGTCGGTCCGTTTGCCCAGGGTACCGAGCTGATCATCGAAGCTGCCACCGGACAGTACGGTCACCGGCCGTTCAGCTTAGTCGGGGGCGGTGACACGGTGGGCTATATCGAACAGCGCAAACTGACCAGCATGTTCAATCATGTATCTACTGGCGGCGGCGCCAGTCTGGAATTGATGATCGGGCATAAACTGCCGGCTGTTGAAGCACTGCAGGACCGGTAAGCATGCGTATAAAATATGGACGTATTATGATACTTGGCCAAAGGAGGTGCTGGGATGCGTAAGAAAGTGATAGTCGGTAACTGGAAGATGCACTTAAACGTAGCCCAGTCCAGCCTGCTGGTACATCGCTTAGGCAAGCACATCAAAGCCCACCGCGATGTTGAGGTTGTGCTGGCGCCGAGTTTGCTGGCGCTGCAGCCGGTGAGTGTGGAGATCGACCGCCGAAAATTCCATCTGGCGGCGCAGAACGCCTATCATAAAGACGAGGGCCCGTACACCGGTGAGGTGTCATTTACTATGCTGCGCGACCTGGTGCATTACGCGATTATCGGGCATTCGGAACGCCGGCTGTATTTCAATGAAACCCACGAAATCGTCCGGGATAAAGTCGCGGCGGCCGTGCGCAATGAAATAGTACCCATAATATGCGTCGGCGAAACGCATATTGAACGCGAAGCAGGCGAAACCAAGCAAGTATTGCACGATCAGTTAATCACGGCGCTGCACCAGTTAACGGGAGAGGAAGTGGCTAACGTGGTGATAGCGTACGAGCCGGTCTGGGCTATCAGTACATTCGACGGCAAACTCGCTAAACCGGATGATGTCCGGCAGGCTATCGCGTATATTCGTTTCCTGATAGAAGAATTCCATGGCAAGCATATTGCCGAAGCGATGCGTATTATATACGGTGGCAGTGTTGACGATACGTTGGTGCGCGGTTATCTGGATGTACAGGGTTGTGACGGTGCGTTGGTTGGCAGTGCCAGCTTGAATTACCACAAATTCTGCGCTATCGTCGATAGCGCCCATCATATGGTACACTCTTAGTAAGTGCCGGTTCGTACACACGTGGCACATTTTTGGCACATTTTGCCCGAACCTATCATACCTTTGGGCTCCGATGCTCACCGTACCTTTTTGATACGCCTCCGCTTCGGTACCCGCGAGTGATGGTATTCGAACAAACTGCACTCATGTATGTACGAGCCGCAAACAACAATATGATGCGTGATGAACAAAAAACCAACCAGTCCTAATCTGAACAACAAGCAAAAGCCGGCGGTACCAAAAAAATCCGGCGGTGAAGGTCGGCCGCGGTCGTTTGATATCATTCCGCCCGGAAAAGTCATGCCATCGTCAACCGCCCGTCCGGTTATTACTTCAACTCAGCCGTTACAGAGTGACAACACGTTAGCGCCGCCGTCGGCGCCGCTAGTGCGTATATCCTTAGCGCCCTCTGAAGAAGACAACGCCGCTAGCGATGACCGTACCGGCTTAGAGGGGTTACAACCGGAGCCGCTGTCATCAGATGATAAAGCCGCGGCTACCAGCATACCGATATCCGGTGGCCGTGAGATGCTGGGTATTGCCCCGGAGGCGGGTGCGATAGAGCCCGGACCAACCGTTGCCGGGGTCATTTCGGCCAGGCAGCTGTCCGGCGGAGAAAGAGTTATCACGCCGCCGGATGTGACCAAGCCGGCAAAAACTGAGCATAAGTCATCGCAGGCCGGGTCAGCGAAAGCTGCTGGTTCCGACCCAAAACCAATTCCAGGCCATGAACAAGAAAAAGGCTCGGAGCAAGAACCGGGACCGGATATCGACCTAATAGCGCCAAGCGGACCGCAGGAGCATGACCCGTCTGACAGCGCTGTTGCCGCCAAGCCGGACGAACCGGCCACGTTCAAAGACGCGCTCCATGAACTCGGTACGTCAACGGTGGTCGAGGCCGAATCTCAGCACCACGAAGCCAAGCTCTATAGCGGCAAACCGGTCATTGTCGTGCACGAGCCGCATCCGGTGCGTTCTGTTCTGCGGGTAATTGTATGGTTTATCATTTGCTTGGCGATTATACTGCTGATTCTTAATTTCCTGCTTGATGCCGGCGTTGTATCTCTGGGTTCTGATATTCCGCACACTAACCTACTGGAACCCTGACCAGTGCGCCTGACGCGACTGACGCGCCAGTACGCCGGCGGTTTTAGTGTTTTCTATGTCCTGGGAGTTTTTGTTGTCCTGGGTGTAATCGTACTGGCCGGCATGCTGGCCTACAATGCCCAGCAGCCGAAAACAAACGGAGGCCTGGTAGCTATTCCCGGCCCAAAAACCACCCCCAGCTCCCTTCCCCCGGAGGAACCTGCTGACGGACCTCCGAAGGGCTTTGTTGCTTACTCCAACCCGCGCATCGGCTTTTCGCTGGCTTACCCCGAAGCCTGGGGTGACTTGCAGCCGGTTGCCGATGAGCCGGTAGAGCTGAAGCTGGCTACTAACAAAATAGCTACTTACAGCGTGACCGACGCGCTGGAAATACGGGCCGACAAGACCGACAAATTCCGCCTTCTTGCCAGTAGTAAAGGTGTCATGGTAGCACCTTCTCCTTCCGGTGGTGAGTATGTTTGGAAAGTCGCTGCCAAAGGTACGGACAAGCAATTAATCGGCAAAATATTCAATCCCGTTCCGCAAGTCGTATACCGGTCAGGTAAAACTATCGTCTATGGTTTTTCTATTACCCAGGACGCGTGTACGCATGTCATATGGGCTTTCGCCGCGCAGGATAACTTCGTAGGTCTGCGATTGCCGTCGTTCTGCATTTCCAATAAACCTGCCGATGCCGACGTACAAGCTACCCAAAAGGTCGATTTCGACAACCAGAAGTCGCAGATCTTGCAGTCTATTACGGTGCATTAGCGGGTGACCTATCTGCACGAATCGCCTCTCCAGGGCGCTCTACAGGTAGCCTGTGGCGCTAGCTTACCCTTCCGATTCGATTCATGCAGATAGGTCAGTGCAAGGTGTTCGAGGGGGTAGCGGTTTGCTACAATAGTAACTCATGGCAATGATTGCGGAAGATTTATGTATCGGACTTAATCCGGAGCAGGCGAGGGCGGTGCACGCGACGGAAGGCCCGTTGTTGATCCAGGCCGGTGCCGGTTCCGGCAAAACCAAGACTTTGGCACATCGTATTGCCTACCTGATCGCCAGCGGCAAGGCCACGCCGTACAACATTTTGGCGGTGACGTTTACCAACAAGGCGGCCAAAGAAATGCGCGGACGGGTGGCACAGCTCATAGACGGAGGGGCAGGCGAGCGGGCGGAGAACCGCAGCTTCATGCCCTATATGGGTACCTTCCATTCGATCTGCGTGCGGATACTGCGCCAGGACGGTGAACATATCGGTATCCCGCGCAGCTTTGTTATATTCGATGAATCCGACCGGCTCAGTGCTGTCAAACGAGCTGGCAAACAGTTGATGATTGACGAGAAGGTGTTCCCGCCGCGCGTTATCGCCAGCCTGGTCAGCGCCGCCAAAAACGACATGATGACGCCGGCTGAGTATGAAGGTTTTGCCAGCACGCCGGCCCAACGGACAACGGCGCAGATTTTTCCGATCTACGAAAAAGCCTTGCGGGAAGCGTCGGCGCTTGATTTCGACGACCTTGTTAACCGCACCGTAACTATGCTGCTTACACAGCCGGCGGTGCGGGAAAAATGGCAGCGCCAATTCCGGTACATTATGATTGATGAATACCAGGATACTAATACGGCGCAGTACAAATTGGTGAAACTGCTGGCCAACGACCGGAACAACGTCGCGGTTGTCGGCGACGATTGGCAGAGTATCTACAGCTGGCGCGGCGCGGATTTTCGCAATATCCTGAATTTCGAGAAGGATTATCCGGATTGCACCGTTATCTTACTGGAACAGAACTACCGCAGCACCAAACACATCCTGAACGCCGCCCACGCTATAATTACCAAAAACCAGCAACGGTCCGATAAGAAACTCTGGACATCGGCTGGCGATGGCTTGCCGGTTCAGATGTTACAGGTGGCCAGCGAACGGGCCGAGGGCGATGTCATCATGCGGCGGATACGCAACGCGGTCGATGCCGGCCAGCGTCGGTACCGGGATTTTGCCATTCTTTACCGTACCAACGCCCAAAGCCGTTCGGTAGAGGAAACGTTTGTCCGTTACGGCGTGCCGTACCGCATCGTCGGCGGAACCCGCTTCTATGACCGCAAAGAAATCAAAGATCTGGTGGCGTACCTCCGCCTGATATACCAGCCGGAAGACCGGGTAAGCTTCGAACGTGTTGTTAATGTGCCGGCCCGCGGTATCGGCGCAAAATCGGTCGAAAATTTCTATACCTGGCAAACGGCTAACGGCTTTTCACTGCACGAAGCTTTGACGCGGGCGGCACAATGCGGGACGGTCGCCGGCAAGGCGAAAAAAGGCCTGGCGGACTTAGGTGAAATGCTGGAGGCTTTGCGTACAGTGCTCGACGACACTCCGCCGTCGGTCATGATCGACTCGCTGGTGCGCCGGCTGGATTACCTGAACTATCTGGACGACGGTACGCCGCAGGGCGAGTCGCGTCAGGAAAACGTGCGCGAGCTGGCCGGGGTGGCGCAAGGCTACTCTGAAGTGGGGGATCCGGGACTGGCCGGATTTTTGGAAGAAGTCGCTTTGATCAGTGATTTGGACCAGGCGAATTTCGACGGTGACAGTGCGACGTTGATGACATTGCATGCTGCCAAGGGACTTGAATTTCCGGTAGTGTTCATGATCGGTATGGAAGAAACGATCTTTCCGCATTCCCGGGCGCTGTACGACCAGTCGGAGATGGAAGAGGAGCGCCGGCTGTGCTACGTCGGTATGACGCGGGCCCGCGAAGAACTATACATGATATACGCAACTGCCCGGCTGTTGTACGGCGGGGTGCAGCACAATCCGCCGTCGCGGTTCCTGGGCGAGGTGGACGCGGAGTTCCAGCCTGATACCGGCTTCTTGTCTGGCCTTTCGTCCGGCTTTTCATCAGGCCTCTCATTCTCGAATCAGTACGACAGCGGTGCGTCGCGCTCGTACAACGAATACGACCAGACGCCGCGGTATGACGAGCCGGTCTATAACTCCCAAGCCGCGGGCCGGGCCGAACCGCGTTACGTACCTGAATTGCACGAAGGCGACAGCGTGCGGCACCGGCTGTTCGGCACCGGTACGGTCGTAGAGCTGGACGGTGATAACGCGACGGTTTACTTCAAAGGCAAGGGTGCCAAAAAGCTCAACATCAGCTTCGCACCGCTCGAAAAACTCTAAGGCATCCACGCCTGACCCACTAGCACTTTTTTCTTCCCGGGGACTGGACTGCCGAGTGCAGCCGGAGTGGCCGCAGGACACGCCGCGCGGAGCGTGCCCCGGGAAGAAAAAAGTGCTAGTGGGTCAGCGCCCACGCCAATTATCCATACCATGCGTTACAATACATGCATGCGACATTTATGGGAAATGATCGGCCGGAGCGTCTACCGGATTATCACGCCGGTGTATGCCGTTTTGTTGCCATCTACCAAGCGGACACGCGTGCTGCTGGTATGCGGCAATGAGATTCTGGTGGTGCGGTCATGGCTGAGCGATGGGCGGTGGAAGTTGCCGGGCGGCGGATTGCGCCGGCATGAGGAGCCGGCAAGGGGGGCATTACGAGAACTTCGTGAAGAAACCGGCCTGAGCTTACCGTTGGAAAAGTTCGCCGGGCCGCAGGAGCTCCAGCTCAGACAGGGTATTAACCGGTATACATGTTATTTGTACGTGATTACGGTGAGCCAAACTGTGCCGGTGCGTATGCGCTGGCCGGAATTGACGGCTTGCCAGTGGGTTGACTATAGCAAGATGTCAGCGGACAATGCCTACGGCGATGTTACGGCGGCTATTAAGTCCGTCACCGCTTGGACGCGATAATCGATAGCGGTATAATGCACAGGCAACAGTCTTATGCGTAAAAAATATGCTGTACTTCAAATTGGTACGAACCGTTCGCCGCATCCGACGTCTGTTTGGACGCGCCGGTTCCAGCGCTTCCAAAGCATGCACCCCGCGCTAGTGCCGATAGTGACGTTCGGGGTCTTGCTGGCGGTTACGCTGGCAGGCTATAGTTTTTTTACCCGTGACCGTGTCGCAGACAGCGGCTCGTTAATCGTTATCATATCGCATGACAAGATCGAACGTACCGTGCCGGCGCGGGCGACCACCGTCGGCGGCCTGCTAGCCAAACTCGATATCAAAGTCCGGCCGGGCGACGTGGTGGAGCCGGCCGCCGCGACCGAAATCAAGCAGAACGATTTCAGGATTAATATTTACCGCGCCAAGCCGGTCCAGGTTATCGATGAAGGCCGGAAAAATATCACCTACAGTGCCGCTACCACGCCGCGCAGTATCGCCAGGCAGACCGGCACAACTGTGGAGCCTGAGGATAAGGTGGTGAGCGAGCCGGTAACTAATTTCCTGGCCGACGGTACGCTGGGCCGGAAAGTTATCATCGACCGCGCCAAACCGGTTGCCGTAAACCTGTATGGCAATCCGGTCGAACTTCGTACTCACGCTGATACGGTCGGCCAGCTTCTGAAGGAAAAAAACATCAGGCTCGGCAAAGATGACAGCGTACAGCCGGCGCTGACCGCGCGTTTGACAGCCGAAACACAGGTATTTTTGCTGCGCAAGGGTATCCAGATCACTACCGCCAGCGAAGAGATTCCCATGGAAACAGAAGTCGTCCAGGATCCGAAGCTGGCACTTGGCACCAAGGCGGTCCGGCAGCAGGGCAGCCCTGGCAAACGGATCATCACCTATCAGATTGTGACGCATAACGGCCAGGAAGTAGAACGCAAGCCCATTCAGTCCGTTGTAGCGCGGGCTCCGGTCAAACAAGTAGAGGTGCGCGGCAACTCCCTGAGCGGTATTAAGGGCAATATGGCACTGGCCGGTATCGGCCCGTCCGATTTCCAGTACGTCGACTTTATCGTCAGTAAGGAGTCCGGCTGGAACCCGTTGGCCAAAAACCGTTCCTCGGGAGCTTACGGCCTCTGTCAGGCTTTGCCGGGTACGAAGATGGCCTCTGCCGGCTCCGACTGGGCCGATAACCCGGTGACGCAGTTGAGGTGGTGTCATGGCTATGCTATCGGTAAGTATGGCAGTTGGCGGGCGGCACATGGTTTCTGGCAGTCCAACCACTGGTGGTAGGGGGACCTTATCCTTTGGCACATTTTGGGCGCTATCATGCGCTGCTCCGCCATCGTACAAGTAGTCCGATAGAGACGTACGCTTCCGTCCGCTGCTCTGATATCATCCCAAACTGCACTCAAATGATAAAGTCCCCGGTCTGTTGTGTGTAAAGGCTGGTACAATCATCGTATGTCAGCTACGCCTTTTCCGAAAAAATCGCTTGGCCAGCATTGGCTTACTGATAGTGACAGCCTTGATGCTATGGTTTTGGCGGCTGGGGTTGGTGCTGCAGATACGGTATTGGAGATCGGGCCCGGGCTGGGTTCGCTTACCGGGAAGCTGGTGGAACGCGCCTCCCGGGTGGTGGCAGTCGAGTTTGACCCGACTTTGGCGGCTACCTTGCCTTCGCGTGTCGCGGCGTCCAATCTGCAAGTGGTACAGTCTGATATTCTGCGCTTCGACCTGACCGATCTGCCGGAGTGCTACAAAGTCGTTGCCAATATCCCGTATTACCTGACCAGCAATTTGCTGCGTACCCTGTCCGAATCGGCCAACCCGCCGGAACGGGTCGCCATACTGGTGCAAAAAGAAGTGGCGGAACGTGTCGCCGCACCGGCCGGCGCTATGTCATTGTTGAGCGTGACGGCGCAGTTTTACTGGCATGTCTCGCTCGGCCGTATTGTCAAAGCCGACCGGTTTACGCCCCAGCCGCGGGTGGACTCACAGATACTGTGCTTGCAACGCCGTGCCAAGCCGCTATATCCCGATATCGAACCGAAATTGTTTTTCCGGCTGGCCAAAGCCGGGTTTAGCGAGCGGCGCAAAACGCTGCGCAATTCGTTGAGCGGGGGTTTACACCTGGATAAGCCTACTGCCGAAGCGGTGCTAAAAGCAGCCGGCTTGGATGATAGGCTGCGGGCCCAGAACCTGACATTGGACCAATGGCATGCGCTCTATGGAGCTTGCCGGTCAGCGGCAGTGCTCTAAGAAGAGTTATTTTTGTGAAACGCTCGAGTATGGTTTACTTGGTAGGTACATGAAAGTCGGCAGACAACAGGAGAGCGGATTTGCGGAAGATACGGCAGAAACTGGAAGGCAAGGCGCTGCCGATAGTTCTGTTTATTATCTTCCTTGACATATTGGGTCTGGGTATCCTGATACCGGTGCTGCCGCAGCTGATTTATGAGCTGTTCATGCCGGCCGGCTTCAGCAGAGCCGAGTCGTTCATCATGCTGGGGTGGTTGACGGCAACGTACCCGCTGCTGCAGTTTCTGTCGACGCCCATTTTAGGCCAGTTATCCGACCGTTTCGGCCGCCGCCACGTACTGTCGATCAGCCTGTTCGGCACGGCGCTGGGCTATATCATTTTTGCCGTCGGTATCGTCATGCACAATATTCCACTCATGTTTGCCGGGCGGGCGCTTGACGGTATTACCGGAGGTAATATCAGCGTGGCCAGGGCGGTGATTGCCGATGTGACGCCGCCGAAACATCGGGCACGCAATTTCGGTCTTATGGGCGCCATGTTCGGTATCGGTTTCGTGATGGGGCCGTTTATCGGCGCGCGGCTGGCCAGTCCGAATGTCGATGTCTACGGCTTGTTCACGACACCCGGCTGGTTCGGGGCGGCGACGCCGTTCTGGTTCGCGGCGGTACTGTCACTGTTGACGGTGCTGCTGGTTCTACTGTTCCTGCCCGAAACGCACCGGCATATCGACCGCAGCCTGGCACTGACCTGGAACCAGTCGGTCATCAATATCCGCCGGGCAGCAGCACGGCCAGGTTTACGGGTAATATTCGGCGCCGAATTCCTTTTCTGGGGCGGCTTTACCTTCTTTACGACCTTTTTCCAGATACTGCTGATGGAAAAGCTCGGTTTCAAGACCAATAATGTCGGCGATTTCTTTGCCTACATCGGCATTTGCATAGCACTTTCCCAGATAATATTGGTGCCGCTGGCCGTCAAGTACTTCAAAAGCCACGTCATCTTGCGCGGCAGCCTGATCGGTTGTGCCATTGCGCTGTTCCTGCAGCTATGGCCGGATAATACAACCCAACTGTTGTTGGTAGCACCTCTCATTGCCATATTCAACGGCCTGACTATGGCGAACGCTTCGGCGCTGGTCAGCCTGTCCGCTCATCCGCGGGAGCAAGGCGAAGTTCTCGGCATAGAAGCCAGCGTCCATGCCCTCGCCCAAGCTATTCCGGCTATCATCAGCGGCTACGTTGCTACCATGGGTGTGCACATGCCGGTCATAGTCGGCGCTTTCACCATTCTGGCCGGCGGCCTCCTGTTCATCATCTTCTACCGCGTCCCCATAACCGTCGATCGCCTGGAAGAAAAACATCAGCTGCCTGCCCCGCAGCTGTAGTTTTCTATTGCTCTTCGGGTTGCTCTAGTTCCAAATTGCAGACCGGAGGTAGCTCTAGTTGTTGGTAAAAAGTGGTGCCTATTTCGCTGGCTGATGGCCGATAGTATGTCCGCAGCGGCCTAGCGGGACCTTCTTCGGGCACTTCCTCACGTTCTTTTGCGATTACGTCAGCTTCACTGAGTCGGTTGAGTATAGGGTATAGCACACCACCCGGTATACCCGCACACTTCTTTATCTGATACCCGTATAGTACGGGATCATCACCTGCTTGTTCGAGCTGTAAAAACCTGCACCCAATACAACCAACGGCGGCACGTTTTGCCGCAGAGCGCCTAGTAAATACTCTGTTCTCTATGAGCACCTCTTCCGCGGGACTTTTCGCAGTAAACTCGGACATGATAACTAACTATATCATATAAACGTATAGTATGCAATGAGTGACGCATTTCGTAGTTTATGATACAATATACTACGCTGTCGAATGACGGCAGATACGAGGGGCTGAATTTTAAGCTCGACGTTGGACTTTATCGGTTGGATACGCAGGTCGCTTGCCAGCGCGAGATTCGTCTTGAATAGGCAAACCACAATAGATGCAAACTCTATTACTGCTATGGTTGACAAGGTTCTTGCCAACCGTGCACCAGCATACGCTTAATATCCGTATGCAACACTCAGCATGACATCAGATAGCGCGAAGGTGTTTCATATCATCTGATTGCCCGGGCTTTACCGTCCACACTGCTCGTTAAGACCAGGACTGCCAGCATAGAAAGTTTGTTTGTTTCGATAGCTATGCTCCAAGACCACAAAACAAACTAAGCCTGTAGAGAACCAGCCAAGATAAACCGGCGGACGCGGGGGCGGTACCCGCCAGCTCCACCAATAGCACTTCGACCTCTATTTTTGAGGTCGTTTGTATTTTCTGGTACTATTGGCAGATGAATGAGTACCGAGATTTTACTGGCTCAGTCAGGCATTGAAGCGCTCAATCTTCCAGGCGGAACTTGCCGCGTTGCACCATGTCCTGTGTCAGTTTGGTATGGTGAGTGAGGATTGGGAGTTTGCAGCCAGTCAGGTGTGATCCGGGGCGGAGGAAAAGTGCGAAACTCGTGTATCATACAAAGGTGTTGCAAAACTTTCTGACAAAGCACAAAACGCTTGCCGGCTTGCCGGACAATAGCCGCTTCTACATTCTTGTGTTCTCGGTGCTTCTTAGCGTGGCGCTGGCTTCGTGGATTCGTTCTGCGGTACCGGGTGACCAGCTTTTCTATATTCGTACCGAGCAGGCGTATGGGTGGGTAAGCCTTATTTTTTGGTATATTGCCGTGATGGTTTCGCCGCTTGGGTATGTTTTTGGCAAAGGGCGTGGCGTTATCAAGCAGCTGACTTTTGCCAGACGGGCGATCGGGGTATCGGCGGCTTACTTTGCCTGCTTGCACTTTGCGGTTTCGTTGTGGGGTCAGATTGGCGGGTTGGCAGGATTGGGTTTGTTGCCTGATCGTTACAAATGGTCTTTGGGGTTTGGGGCGGTTGCGCTTGCAGTGCTTGTTCTGATGGCTGCCACATCGTTCGATAAAGTGGTTTCGTATATGACGTTTCGGCGTTGGAAGTTGCTGCACCGGCTGGTGTATGGGGCGGGTATTCTGGTGATCCTGCACGTCTGGATGATCGGCACGCATGTAGCGTATGACGGTATAAAGATAGCCGCCTTCGTTGCCCTGGTGATATTCTTCGGCCTTGAGTCATACCGCGTTGCGGGTACTATTGCCAAGCGGTATGAGAGGTTGAAGCGAAAAGAATACCTCACTGCCCTTTTTATAGGCCTGTGGTTGGCTTGGGTGTTGCTATTGGTAAGCTTGCCGGGTCTGGTGAAAAATTATCACAGCGAGAACCATAGCCAACAACATAGCACGGTGGACCATACTGGAGATGGGCATGAGTAAGGCACTACTGTTCACTGCCCTGCTCATTGCCGGCATTATTTCGCAGCCGCTAACCGCCCATGCCCATGTGCTACTTACTGATGACTCGGGACAAACAGGCGCGATCCTGCATATTAATCCCGATGACGATCCGGTTGCCGGTGAACCGAGTACGCTATTCTTTGATATCCAAAACCAGTCATTTTCCAGTCATGCACACCAAGTCAGTCTGACTGTTACGGATGAAGAGGGGGTAGCTGCCGATGTTCCGGTAAGTGTCGCTAATAGTTCCGCATCGGCTACCTATATATTCCCGGCGCAAGGGGCGTATCGGATTACGCTTTCAGCGGCCGCGGATGGCGCGGCAACGGCGCATGCCCATACCTTTACGCACACGCAACGAGTATCGAGGGGAGCGGCAGGCAGCGTCCTGGACAAACCCGTGCACGTTTGGGCTGAGGCAGGTATAGTTGCTTCGGTATGTGGTTTACTGGTGCTGGCAATCGTAACTTTTAACCGAAGAAAAGAAATTGCGGATTGTAGTAAATTGTAATTTTGTGTATTATGCAGGTATCACGCGTTTGCACATTTTGAGCGAGAAGACTGCGCTCCCCATTCCATCGTTATGTCTATCGTACTGCTAGTACGATTACGCTTTATATTGGTAAACCAAGGAGATGAAAATGATCAGATCAAAGCCAGCGTTGCTGCTATTGTCAGGTCTAATGACAGGCATAGTATCGTTCAGTTTAGCCGGTACCGCTTCGGCCCATGTGGTAGTCCGCCCTGCCGAAGTACTAACCGCGAGCTTTCAAACATTCACTGTTGGTGCGCCCAACGAGAAAGATGTACCAACCGCCAGCGTCAAGCTAATGATCCCAGGCGGCCTGAAGCATGTCTTGCCAACTTCAAAGCCGGGTTGGCAGGTTGACGTCGAGAAAGAAGGCAGCGGCGAAGCAGCAGCCGTCACATCTATTACCTGGAGCGGAAATACTATCCCCGTCGGGTTCCGCGAGGACTTTACATTTAGCGCCCAAGTACCTGCGGAAGCATTGGAGCTGCAATGGAAGGCCTACCAAACATACGAGAACGGCGATACTGTTGCCTGGGATTTAGCCCAAGATAAGCAGCCGAAGAAGCCCGATGGAAAACCGGACTTCTCAAAATCAGGGCCGTTCTCGGTAACGAAAGTCGCGTCCGAAACTGAAGCCGC
The DNA here is from genome assembly GCA_041742875.1 of Saccharimonadales bacterium (SeqCode). Classification (GTDB taxonomy): domain Bacteria; phylum Patescibacteriota; class Saccharimonadia; order Saccharimonadales; family UBA4665; genus JALQUD01. Next base: position 15,213 of record JBGTNV010000018.1, read on the forward strand.
CGCGGCACTCAAGAAACTGGAGCAGACAACTGCCGATGCCGAGTCGGCGGCTAGCCGTTCCCAATACATCAGTGTCGCCGCTTTGGCGGTTGGGCTCGGCGGAGTCTACTTAGCTACGCGCAGGAAACGGTCGTAGCTGTCGCCGTTTGCTCCTGCCAACATTGCTAATGACGGGGCGGCGTAAGCTATGCTCGGTTACAGCCTTGCTCGTGACGCGTGCTTCTTGTAATAACCCGAATCCCCTTAGGCAAACAACAGAGCAGCAACACTGCTTCAGGCACATTGCATGCGTCATTCTTCCAGTACGCGCCAGGTGTAGCCACGGCTACACCTGGCTTACGTGCTTCAGAACAACGCACACACTGCACTT
>JBGTNV010000019.1:0-3979 GCA_041742875.1 Saccharimonadales bacterium (SeqCode)
GGCTTGCCGAAGTACGAAAAAGCCGAGGCTTAACCCAACAAGAACTTGCTGAAAAGCTTGAGATTAGTTTAGTGTCTGTCGCTTATCTAGAAACCGGCAAGCGCTGGCCGCGATTAGTGACATTACATCGCTTGGCCGCCGCGCTTAATGTTCCACTCGTAGAGTTATTCAAAGAATTGTAGCGGACAGAGCCAACAGCTAATTTTGTTCAAGTTCTTTCAGTACGGCTTCAATCGCATCTGGATCAATGTGCTCAAGCATGTGCACACGAACTTGCATACGTTCAAGAATGGAAATAGCCATCTCCGGGGTCGCCTGGTCAGGTCTTGTTAGCTGAAGATAGCGTAATACAGCATCAATATCTTCTTCGGTCATTTCATATTGAGGATTGGTCATATACGCTCCATAGTACATCATCTTAAAAACTTCTCTAAACCAACAAAAGCGATCATTTGTCTGGCGAGCTGCTCGGAAGTAGTACGCCGCATGACCTCACAGCTATCGTTATGAGACAGAATATTGAGGCTGCCTTCCCATAAAATGCGACCGTCAACAATTGCGAGCTTGCGATGATGGCCTGCGGTATAGAGAACAGTTGCACCAAGTTCCTGCAATTTAACGACCACATCAATAGCTTGCAGGCTATAGATATCGTCATGCTCTTTAGGATCGCGTGTATTAATAATTACTTGGACGCCGCGCTTTGCCAGTCGCTCAAGCGCCGGCAGTAGGTACGTCATACGCCTAGTTGTAATGAAAGGACTCTCGATAACAATCTGATTTCGCGCGACAGACATGTCTTTCATGAAAGCGCTGTAGAATGTGGTGTGGTCGTACAGTCGCGACGAAGATAAATCGCTTACACCTACTTGCCGCCGTTGCAAGAACCTAATCATTGCTTTGCTTCTGCAATAGCTCAACGGCTATGACTACACCATCGACGTACTCGAATCCAAGTACTTCCAATTTGTCGGCAATACGGAGTAAACTAGGGAGCAGGGTGTTCCACCTGGCGGACACATCCCCAGCCATGACTCTTTATGACAGAAGTAAACCGTATATGTAAATGCGGTTTTTTATTTTTTAAGCAACTTTCACATTTTTATTTGTTGACTATTAGTTAAATACGGATGATGCTGTTTTGCTGTTTTAAAAGTTTTTGCGACAATAGCCTCGTGAGAGATAAAAAAGATAATAACCAAATGAAATCAAAGTCAGCATGAGGCAACTCCCTCCATCGCGTTGTGGAGTACTGGCATTTTTTGGTCTCACTTTTGCGTTCTCGTGGTCGTTCTGGCTACCTCTTACTACTATTGATAGTGACTTTTCGATTTTGGGCTACCTTGCTCTAGGTGTCGGGGCAGCCGGTCCGAGCCTAGCTGGGGTAATTTGTACTGCTTGGAGTAGTGGACGAACCGGTCTGCACGATCTTTTCAAGTCTATCTTTCATTTGAGGACGCCTGTTCACTGGTACGTTTTAGCTTCAACGCTACCTATCATAATAGCGTTAGCGGCAATGGCAATTCATCGGGTCAGTACCGGACTAGATACTAGTTTTTACCCGAATGCCGCTTTGGTGGCGCTGGTGCCGGTCTGGCTAATTCTTGGACTGGCTACGGGACCGATTCAGGAAGAGTTGGGTTGGCGGGGCTACGCTCTGCCTAGACTCCTAGATCGTTTGTCCAGTTTGCAAGCAAGTTTGCTGCTCGGGACAGTGTGGGCAATTTGGCACCTACCCCTCTATGCTATTAAGAGCGAGAAACTGGAGCGTGCTCCTTTGATAATTTTCCTTATCTCCGTCGTGGCTCTTGCCGTTCACTATACTTGGCTGTGGAAAAAAACTTCTCAAAACTTATTCATAGCCTTAATTTTCCACAGCTCTATAAACATTGCCGCATTTCTACTGCTAAGTAACGGCGAGGACCGCAGTCCTTTCATCGTAGCTACTGGTCTTACGGTGATTCTGGCAGTGTTTGTAGGTATTGATCTAAAGCGAGGCGACGCACATGCCAACGGCAGACAACATTAATTCTTGACTACACATTTTAGGTACGATCATACTAATACGAATTAAGTCCCAGTAACCCACAGCCTCCGGCTGTGGTCCCCTAAAATCGGTTCCACCAGTCCCATTCATCACCAAGTCAGCCGCCCCAGGCCGTAGGCCAGGGGCCGTATACTAAACATAGCTCCAGCTTGGAAGGCGATCCAAAGGAGGAGCTATGAAGCAACAATTTAAACCGGCCTGCCCCGTCAAGACACTAATTTGCCAGCAATAAGGTCCTTCCGTGCCGGGCGGCGCGTCAGCGCCGCCCGTATTGTTATTATTGAAAGTACACTTCGTGTGGCGTGCGGTATTGTAGTGCCGAGTGCCGTCTCATTTCGTTGTAAAAGCTGAAGTACTCATCCAGACCGGCTTGAGCCTCGCCCAAATCCCGATAGGATTGCAGGTACACGTTCTCGTATTTGACGGTCCGCCACAGCCGTTCGGTAAAGATGTTGTCCATGCAGCGTCCCCGGCCGTCCATGCTAACCTTCACGTCTTTTGCCTTGAGCTTGCCGATGAACGCTTTAGCGGTGAACTGGCTGCCCTGGTCGGTATTGGATATCTCCGGCGTCGCATGGCCAAGCGCTTCGTCCAAGGCCGCCAGGCAAAATGCCAGTTCCATGTTGCCGCTCAAACGCCAGGCTACGACGTAGCGGCTGAACCAGTCGATGAACACCACCAGGTAGACGAAGCCTTTGGCCGTCCGGATGTAGGTGATGTCGCTGCCGAACACCTGGTTCGGCCGGACGATGGACGGCCCTTTGAGCAGGTAGGGGTAGATCTCGTGTTGTGACGCGGCCTTGCTGGTGTCCGGCCTCGGGTAGATGGCTTCAATGCCCATCCGCCGCATGAGGTGTTGTACCCGCTCACGGCCGACGTCGATGCCGTACTCGTAGTGCAGCTCGACCCGGACCCGCCGGGAGCCGTAGAATGGATATTTGGTATAGATCTCGTCAATGGCGTCTATGTGAAGTTTGTCAAGGGTGATGCGCTCCGGGCTGACGACTGGCCGGTAGTACAGACTGGTACGGTTGACGCCAAGCAGCTCGGCATCCCGGACGCCGATGACCCGGTGCAGCTCGTCGATCTGCTGCTGTTGGCTGACGGCGGCCTTGGCGCGTTTGTCCGAGAACAATTGCGGCAGGCCGGTCTTGGCAATTTCCTTCCACTGCTTGACCTGGGTGGGGTGTATCTCGTGGTTCGTCGCCACTTGGTTGATGGTCTTGTCGCCGGACAGCGCCGCCAGGGCGACGTCGGCTTTCTGCTGAGGGCTGAATTGTTTGCGCATGTGTAGTGGTCTCCCGTTCTCGTCTGCTATTATTGTACGTCCGGGTGGACCTTATGCTCCTGTCTAGGTTTGCCAGTCCAGTTTAGTTTGTCATAGTTATTTCTCCTGTAGTTATTTTGCTGTTTTTGTAAATAACATTTCGAGGTCTTTCCGCCAGGTTTTGCCTTTGTCTTCTGATGCTTCAGCGACGCTGTGTAAACCATCAGCGTTGATTTCGAGGGTCATCCGCTGATAGAAATCCTTGTCTTCTCTTAAAAAGACCATTTTATTACCATCAAACGTCGCATTGAAAATGCGGGATACGCCGCGTTCGTCGTAATAAAACATCTGGTATTTTTCTTGCGGGTCGCTGTAGCCGATGACCCAAACATCACTGGGCTTTTTGTCAGCATCAGTACTGCGGAGTACGACAAGAGAGTCCTGCAACCGCTCAACAGTCGTAATGCCTTTGACTTTAGTATTCATGCTCTCAAGAAACCAGGCATTGTACATGGTGTACTCCCACTCGCCGATGAGTGGTTCCAGTGCGGCTAATGCTTTGTTCTTCATGTATCTATGATACCAAAAACCCCGAGAACGAGATTGTATCCTATGGGACAGGTCTAGGGAACGGGTCAGCTTTCCGGCTGCTTGCTCCTTCAGGG
>JBGTNV010000020.1:0-3251 GCA_041742875.1 Saccharimonadales bacterium (SeqCode)
AGTTGGTGTTAAACCTGAGTTGACTATGGCCGGAATACGGTCAAAGGATGGGCGGTATGTGGCTGAATTTTTGCCGTACTCGCTACAGTGGATGGTAGGCGGTATCCACGGCAAACAATTTACCGATAATGCTGAGCGTGAAGCGTTGGCGCGCGATGTCATGGCCTGTATACAGAAAGTCGATGACGCTGAACGGGCCTACTCTACTTGCACTGACGGCCGCAGGCGGGTACGGCTGGAATCCGGTGCGCCAGTGCCGGTCCGCGAGCAAATGGTCGGGACTGACACTATGATGATGTTTGTTGGCGCCGAAGCGCTGGGTGAGCGTTTCTATGACCGCGACAGCGAGCTATATGCATCAGTAACGGCCCGGCTGCAAAAAGTAGTGGACTTTATGCTGCAACACGGCCTGAAGCCGACGGCGCATGTCGGTTGCGGTGCAGCCGGCGGGTTCATGGGTGTCATGAACCGGGCGACGCAGTTTATAAATAGCGCCGACTATACGGCCCGGCTTCAGGCCGTAATGCCCGCCGGTACCTACGATTCGGTCTTGCACCGGTTTATAGTCGGCGGATACCGGAGCCGGCTGGATAGCAATGTGTACGAGGGGTATTACGACGGCCTGGTGTCGGAAATCATACGCGAGAAGGTAGGGCCAGAGGCCGTCGAATGTTATTTGGACGATGGCCGCGGCGTGCATGGGCACTGTGAAGCGGCAATTGCCTACCTCGACCAAGACATTGCCGGCTATGCGCTTGACCCGAATAGCCTGGCGGACCGTGCCGGCCTGCAGATGTTTGCTGTCAACACCGGGCGGATGCGTGATATCGCCCGCCTATTGAGCCGCGGCGGCATCGACCGCATGGACTATATTACGGCACTGGTAGCTATTCATGATTTTGCCGCAGCAGGTCACGGTACTCTGGCTAATAGCACTGAGACCATGGTCATCCGGCCTATGATGGCGTAGTTCTATACCCGCACTTTTCGGTATTTTGCAGGCCGTAAAGTGACTAACTCTTTACAAATCTGTTAGCGGTCGTTAGACTAATGACTATTACATCATTAATACGGAGGGGATTCGTATGTTCTCAAGAAGAAAAATTGCCGCGCTGGTGGCGGAGTTTTTAGGTACAGGCATTCTTGCCTTTGTGGTATTGACTGTCAGTCGCTCCCAAATAGGTATTCCTTACTTCGTAGCGATTGCTGCCGGTTTGGCTGTTATGATGCTGGGAATTGCGTTGAGCCGTGATGTCCAGTTCAATCCGGCGTATACGCTTGGTTTATGGACTGCCCGCCGGATCAATACCGTTAAGGCGATTACCTTTATTATCGCTCAGCTGCTCGGCGGTATGGCAGCCTACGCGCTCTACAAGTACTTTGCGGCCAACAATACGGTTCAGCCGTTGCCGTCCGAATTCAAGTCAACTATCCTGATAGCGGAGGCCTTCGGTGCGTTTGTGTTCACTTTTGCGGCAGCCGGTGCCTTGTATCGTCAGTCGAACCCGCTGGTTCGCGCCGTCGTAACCGGTGGCGGTTACACCTTAGGAGTGATTATTGCCTCTGTCGCTGCAGCCGCTTTCATCAACCCGGCCGTAGCGTTGGCTTCAAACGCCTGGGCCTGGAGTACCTACGTACTTGGTCCGGTATTGGGCGCGATTATCGGCGTCAACCTGTACGGTCTGTTGTTTGCCGGTCGTGAACCGGCTGTCGCTGTAGCGAAAACCGGTGCCAGCGCCGCAGCGCATGCACATACTGGCAAAAAATCCTTGAATGAAGATGCTGCCGGGATATCGCCGGCGAATGGCGACGACAAGCCGGTTGAGAAAGCTGACCGGGCTGAAAAGAGTGCCAAAGCCGATAGGAAAGCTAAAAACAAGAAATCTAAGAAATAAGTCGAGGGCTTTCAAGCTATCCCATGCTATTCCAAGGAATCACGAAGGATTACTCATAAAGATAAAACTGCCGCATAAAGCGGCAGTTTTTTAGACATCTGAGGTGCCAGGCCTTTGGGAGATCGTTCTGAAGCCGTCCTACTGTTCCTACTGTATAATATCCGCCGGCCGCTTCTGGACAGCCACCATACAGGTGATACATTCTTCCTGGCTGCCGAATTCCGTCAGCCACTGTTCGGAGGCTTTCCACCAGGGTTGCAGGTCGTGGTAACCAATCCAGTCGGCGGCAGACCGCAGCAGCCAGCCGAGTTTGCCGCTGAAATGCAGTTTTCCCCATTCTACGGCGGCCCATTCGGCGCCAACCGGTATGACACTGACCGGCTGCTTGGGTTTGTAAATTTCCAATGGTTCGCTACGCAAGCCTCGTACAATATTGTTGCTGACGAGAGCCGCGTCAGCCAACGCGGTCTGCGCCAGACCGCTGTATACTGTGGCTGCATTATCGCCTAGTACGAATATGCCCGGCTCTGCCTGCAAGTACCCGTCGACGGCAACTTTGCCGCGCGGATCAAGCGTAAATCCGTTCGCCTTGAAAAACGGGTTATTGGCCATGCCGGCTGTCCATACGACCGTTCGGCTTTTGAGCGGTTCGCCATTGATAATCAGTGAATCGGCATCCTGGCCCTGGACAGCTTGCTTTAGGCGGATGTGGACACCAAGTTTGCGTAACCGCCGCCGTACAGCCCGCGATACGGCTTTATTGGAACGCGGCAAGAGCCGTGGTGCCGCTTCGATCAGTTCGATTCGAACTGCCCGGTGCCTGATACCGTGGTTAAGCATAATTTTGCGCACATACGCCGGTAATGCGCCAGCCAGTTCGATGCCGGTCGGCCCTGCCCCAACGATTATGTATCGTAAATCAGGCTTGTGTTCGCTAGCCAGCTGGTTGTGAAGGTGTTCTTTGAAGCGTTTGATTTCTTCCAGAGATTTAATACTGTAGGAGTATTCGGCCAGGCCATTGATGCCGAAATAATTGGTGACCGTACCGAGCGCTAATACCAAGATGTCGTAACTGAATGTCTTGCCATCCGTTGTTTTGAGGGTTTTGTTGGCACGGTCAATGGATGCCGCAGTAGCCAGTACTCGCGATACGCGGTCATCCAGGATTTCGTGTAACGGAATGCTGGATTGTGCTTTCAGTCCGCCGGTAGCGGTATGGTAAAAGGTCGGATAATACCGGAAATCATCATGATCTGACAGCAGTGTTATCTCAACTTCATCGTTATCCTGCAGCTCGAGCGCCGTCTTTACGCCGCCAAAGCCGCCGCCGACAATTAGAATCTTATGTTTTTGCAG
>JBGTNV010000021.1:0-2756 GCA_041742875.1 Saccharimonadales bacterium (SeqCode)
AAGGCGGCGGCACCTTCGTCAAGAACAACTTAAACTAGCTGCGTACTGCTAATACGGCTTTAAACCTTTGAGCGTTTCAACTTTGTCATTCATTTCCGGGCATTCATTATCGAGATAGATGTGGGCTGACCTGCCATTCTCCAGCCGCGCCGTAGCTTTCAAAACAGCGCTATCACCAAGCAGGGTTGGCTTGTTGGATTGATCTAACATGACTACCATGCCATTGCTGCAAGCCTGATACTTCGGCAAGTTTTTACTCAGCACATCCAGATTATCCGCAGCTATGAGCTTGTTCGAAGCCTGTTGGATATCATAGACAGAAGCGACCGCCAACTCGTTGTCATGATACATGTAGAAAAACTGGTCAGAGCTACGCGTATCAGTAAGGACTTGTTTCGGCAAATACAGCTTTGCTTCAGGAAAATAAACATCACCTGTCTTCGGATCGATTGGAGCCCTGGCCCTTGCCAAATTATTTGATAGTATGAGTTCGCGGAATTGCTCTGACCCCACAAGACCCGTAATTGCCCGGTAGTTATAAAACCTGCACCACAACGAACCCTACGGCATAGTAGCCGCCGACTAGTACGACTAAAGTGCCGAAGCCTGTGATAGCAAGCTTACGCTTATCGGAAAGTAAACGCTTAATGAACGGCGGTTTCGATTTTTTGTTTTCAAGTTTTTTCATTAAGCTTATGATAACACGAGAGTCAAGTGAGAGCTACAATGACACCAGCGTAAGGGCCGCTCCCGCAAAACAGCTAATCTTCTACGGGACGGCCGTTTTTGAAGGCTTCGACCGCGTTGTTCAGGACAGCAATGTGTTGCCTGGGGTTGGCGACGTAGCTGAAGCGGTACGTGGTTTCATCACCCTCTGTGGACAGACGAATAGTGCCGTAATCCAGTATGTGTTGCAAAATACTGGATTTGCGGAAACTGGCATCTTCGATATTAGCCAGGCTGACAGTCTGCTCATGTTTATTGAACAAACTGATCTGAATCTCCTGGATGACGCTTTCGTTAGTCAGATAGAAACGGTTCTTATTGTACACATAGGCCGCAACGAATGCACCGACCAGGATAAGAAACGACACCATGCCCAGAACTACCGCACCAAGCACCGCAATGTCGCTGTTGCCGGCAGGCTCACCGCCGTCAAATAGAAATCCGGCTAACAGTCCCGCCAGTGTCAGGATTAGCAAGAAAGCCACTCCCCATATTTCAACTAAGCCAATCCAATGACGTTTGACAGCACTGATAACGTACTCACCTTCACTGAGGTTGAGTTGCGGGTAGCGCTTGACCGATTCCTCGTGGCGCTGTTTGATATGCTCCGGAACTACGAGATCGTTTGGCGCCATCGCGCGGGTAACATGCACGTATTGGTGTTGCGGCGATGACATTGGCTGCGCAGGCGGCGCGGCAGGCGGGTGGGCGTACAGCGGCCTGCCTTGCTGGTCGTAGGCTACCGGCTTGGCATAATCCGACTCGGTGTCGGAAGCATCGGAGCTATTGCTCCGGATAGTATTCGGGTTCGAATTGTCGTTCATTGCCTTATATTATAGCAAGCATTATAGCAAGCTCGGCTGCGAACTGTCCGGATAGCCTGAAGTACCCGGGTGCGAAGTTTTCCCCAGATGTTTGTAGGCTTTGTGGGTGACTTTGCGTCCGCGCGGTGTGCGTTCCAGCAGGCCAATCTGCATCAGATACGGTTCGATGAAATCTTCGATGGTCGAACGCTCTTCGGCCGTTAGGGCCGCGATGGTCTCCACACCGACAGGCCCGCCATTATAGCTGTCGATAATCGCCATGAGCAGCATTCGGTCGGCCGGATCGAGCCCAAGCTCATCAATTTCCAACAAGTCAAGCGCCTTGACACTCGTGTCGGTATCGATTATGCCGTCGCCGTTGACATCGGCATAGTCGCGCACCCGCTTTAGCAGCCGATTGGCAATACGCGGCGTCAGGCGCGACCGGCCGGCCAACGTCTGCGCTGCTTCCGGTTTAATTTGTGCCGCCAGGATGGCGGCTGCCCGCTCGATAATTTGTTTAATTTCATCAGGGGTGTAGAATTCCAGCCGGTGCACAATGCCGAACCGGTCCCGCAGCGGCGCTGCCAACGCACCGGTACGCGTCGTCGCTCCGATAAGTGTGAACTTCGGCACGTCCAGCCGGAGCGAACGTGCGCTCGGGCCCTTGCCCAAAATAATATCAAGCTTGAAATCCTCCATGGCACTGTACAGCACCTCCTCGACTGTCCGGTTCAGCCGGTGGATTTCGTCGATAAACAGCACATCGCCCTCGCCAAGATTGGTCAGTATGCTTGCCAAATCCCCTGCCCGCTCAATCGCCGGCCCGCTCGTCACCCGGATCTGCGCGCCCATCTCATTAGCAATCACGTTTGCCATGGTCGTTTTGCCCAAACCGGGCGGCCCGTACAGCAGTACATGGTCGAGCGGTTCGCCACGCTTTTTGGCCGCTTCAATTGCCAACTTTAAATTCCTTTTCAGTCGTTCCTGCCCGATATAATTGCTAAAATCCTTCGGCCGCAGGGTATTTTCGAGTTCAGCCTCTTCGATTGGCCGGCTCTGCCGGTTATCGGCGTTATCCGAGTTATCCGCGTTATCCGCGTTATCCGCGTTATTCAAACCAGTATTCACAATCCGCTCAATCATTATTGTCATTATAAAGCAATGGGCTCACGTTTGCCGCAACCTGATATGCTTGCCCGTAATTTTCCTGCTCTTCTGCGTATT
>JBGTNV010000022.1:0-3266 GCA_041742875.1 Saccharimonadales bacterium (SeqCode)
CGGCAGCAACAATAATGAACGCAAATATACCCAAAATAACCATCAATAGTGGCTCAATGACGGTTGAAATGGTCTTGATTTGGTTGTCGACTTCTTTTTCGTAGTAGTCGGCGATTTTTTCGAGCATTTTTTCGAGGGAACCGGACTGCTCACCGATTCGTATCATATTCGGTACCAGCGGCATAATCACCGGCTCCACCGCCAGGGAGTCAGACAGCGCCTTGCCGCCTTTTACTTTTTCGATGGCGCGGTGGATGGCTTCGTCAAGATGAAGGTTGTTGACGGCTTCGGCCGTAATTTCCAGCACCTGGATCAACGGTACGCCGCTAGCCACCAACGTGGTGCTGGTACGGGCAATCCGGGCCATATACATTTTCCGGAACAACGGTCCGACCGGCCACATCACGAGTTTGGCCTTGTCGACGAAACGGCGCCCGCCGGCAGTACGCGCCCAGCGCGATCCGAAAATTGCGGCAACTATAGCCGCGATGAGCACTACCCACCAATATTTGATTAATGCATCGGAAAGTATCAGCAGTATCTTGGTCACGAACGGCAGCTCGGCACCCGGCAGACCTTCGTACAATACCTTGACCTGCGGCAGTACTTTGACGATCATGAAGCCAACTACGGCAAACATCACCACCAACACGATAATGGGATACACCATAGCGCCGCGGACTTTGCTAACCAGGTCGGCGTCTTTTTCCTGCTGGGTAGCCAGCCGTTCCAATGCCAGGTCAAGCGTACCGGACGCTTCGCCGGCTGCTATCAGGCTGACATAGACCCGGTTGAATACATCGGGATGTTTGCCCAAGGCCGCGGACAACGCCATACCGCCTTCGACATCAGAGATAACTAAGTCAATGACGGCCTTGAATCGTTTGTTAGTCATTTGGTCGGTAACGTTGCGCAAACTCTGCACCAGCGGCAAACCGGCATTGATAAGTGTCGATAATTGGCGCGAGAACAATACCTTGTCTTTGCTGCCGATACGGTGGATGCGGTCGCTCAAACTGGCTGTGATGTTTTTGCCCGATGTGATTTCGATCGGCATCAGGCCTTCCTTGCGGAGCATTTTTACGGCGGCTTGCTCGTTTTCGGCCTCGATAGTACTCTTGACAAGCTTGCCGCTGACTTGTTCGCGGGCGGTGTAGCTAAAACTTAACATATGATAGCCTCAGCCGCCTGGCTGCTAGGTCTATTAGCTGTTTTCATCCTCGCATCAGCCTTTCTACTTCGTCCAGGTCAACGGCGAAGTTACGGCCTTCGTCGTAGGTAATCGTACCGGCGTGGATCAGGTTCACTATCGTGCGGTCCATCGACTGCATGCCAAACTCCGCGCCGGTCTGGATAACGGCTTCCAACTGGTGGGTTTTGCCTTCGCGGATAATATTGCGGACAGCAGATGTGGCAATCAGGATCTCAGCGGCGGCGACACGTCCGCCGCCAATAGACGGAATGAGCCGCTGCGACACAATGGCCTGCAGGATGTTTGCCAACTGCGACCGGATCTGCGGCTGTTGGTGCGGCGGGAATACGTCGATCATACGGTCGATTGACTGGGCGGCGCTGTTGGTGTGCAGCGTTGCCAGCACCAAGTGTCCGGTTACGGCGATGGTAATGGCGCTGGCGATGGTCTCTAAGTCGCGCATTTCGCCCAGCAGGACCACATCCGGGTCCTCGCGCAAAGCGCTGCGGAGTGCAGAGGAGAAGCTATAGGTGTCGTAGTGGACTTCCCTTTGGACGATAACCGATTTACGCGAACGGTGCGTATATTCAATCGGATCTTCAATGGTAATGATGTGTGTGCTGCGCTCCATATTGATCTTATGAATCATAGCCGCTAACGAAGTTGATTTGCCGGAGCCGGTCGGTCCGGTCACCAGCACTAGACCGCGCGGGTAATCGGCCAGCTTGGTAACAATCGGCGGCAAGCCGAGCTGTTCGATGGTCAAAATCTCATTCGGGATCAAACGCAGCGCTGCGGCCAGGTTGCCGCGTTCGTGAAAGGCGTTCACACGGAACCGACCCAGGTCGCCAAATGCGAAGCTGAAATCGAAATCCTTGTCTTTGAGCAGGATTTGCTTCTGGTCGTCGTCCAAAATCGCGAAAATCAGCGTCTCGATGCCCTCTTCTGTCAGGACGGGTGCGTTCGCCGCCGGTATCAATGCGCCGTCGATACGGAGCATTGGCGGCAAACCCACCTGGATGTGCAAGTCGCTGGCTTTCTTCTTAATAACTTCTTCGAGTAATAACTCTATTCGCGGCTGTCCGGATTGCATCAGATCCTCCTTTATAAGCTTTCTGCCGCCGCTACCCGGTCGACCTCTTTGATAGTCGTCAGCCCGGCTAGCGCTTTTAGGTAACCGTCCTGGCGCATAGTCACCATGCCCTGCTCTACGGCTACTCTCTGAATGGCGGCGCTGCTGCTTCGTTTCAAGATTAAATCCTGTACTTCTTCGGTTATGCCGAAAACTTCGTATATGCCGAGGCGTCCCTTGAAACCCTTTGGCGATTCCGGCGTATCTTTGCCCTTACACAAAGTATAAGCGTTTTGGGTCCGAAGTGGCAAGGATTTATAGCCTAAATCGGCAGAGACCGCCTCGCGTTCCGCTTCTGCGGCCGGCAATAGATGCCCGATAGTCTCCTTGATGGCCGCCGTCTCCACCGGATCCGACTCATAGGTATCAAAATTTGTCGAGATGCGGCGCACCAACCGCTGGCCAATCACCGTATGTACGGTGCTGGCAATCAGGAACGGTTCAATCTTCATATCAAGCAGGCGCGGCAGAATGCCGGCGGCCGAGTTCGTGTGCAGCGTACTGAACACTAAGTGGCCGGTCAAAGAGGCCTGCACCGCCAGCTCGGCTGTTTCGGCATCACGGATTTCACCAACCATCACCACGTCGGGGTCCTGACGCAGAATTGAGCGCAAGCCGGCCGCGAACGTCAGGCCGACATCGGCATTGACCTGTATCTGATTGACGCCGGACATTTTATATTCCACCGGATTTTCGAGAGTAACGATATTGATGGAGTCGTCGATTATTTCCTGCAACAACGCGTATAGCGAGGTAGATTTGCCCGAACCGGTCGGTCCGGAGGTCAGGATCATACCATTGCTGCTTTTGAGTCCTTCACGGATAGTACGCAGCGCCCGGCCGGCATACCCCATATCTTCCAGCCGCAGGCTGGTACCGCTTTTGTCGAGCAACCGAATGACTACCTGCTCGCCCCACACCACCGGACTGATGGCGATACGC
>JBGTNV010000023.1:0-3060 GCA_041742875.1 Saccharimonadales bacterium (SeqCode)
TGTCGGTAAAGATGGAGAAAGATCCCGGTTCGGTATTACACCACGCCATTCGCGGCATGCTGCCGGTTAATAAGCTGCGCGACGGCCGTCTTGCACGGCTCAAAATTTACGCCGACGCCGAGCATAAGCACGAAGCCCAAAAACCTATAACAATTTCATTGAAGGAAGGTAAGTAATGGCATCTCAGAATTATTTCTACGCTCTGGGACGCCGCAAAAGCGCTACTGCCCGAGTGCGGCTGCAAAGCGGCAAAGGTGCCATCACCGTCAACGATAAGCCGGCCGAAGCGTATTTTGCCGACAGTAAGTACTTGCTGAACAAGCTGCGCGAGCCATTTACCGTACTTGAGCAGGAGAACAAATTTGACATTTCCGTCAGGGTATCCGGCGGCGGCCACGACGGCCAGGTGGAAGCTATCCGCCTGGGCATCAGCAAAGCACTGGTCGGCCTCAATGGCGAGCTCAAGAGTACACTTAAGCGTGCCGACCTGCTCAGCCGCGACTCCCGCGAGAAAGAGCGCAAGAAATTCGGCCTCAAAGGCGCCAGAAAACAGCGGCAGTTTACAAAACGCTAGTTGACAGCTACTATATGAGTGCTGTATGGTAAATTTGAATATTATGAGCGAGCTATACAGAACATTTTTTGGTTATTGGTTTACCACCCCACTTGTGGCGGTTTGTTCTGTGCGCTCTAACTATAACTAACTACGGCTAACGACTAGTAAGCAAAACCAAGAACCCATTGAAGAAACCGCCACTCGCAAGAGGGCGGTTTTTTATAATAATTAGGAGAATGATATCGTGATGTATGCCCCGGAAATACCAACAACTGTAGCTTTAACAGCAGAATTTCCGCTTACCGACATAGCCGAGGTAGAGATTAGCCTTGCCAGGGAACGAATTGGCGGCATTTTATCTGGCCGCGCGCAAGGCTTAGTGGCGGTACTAGGCCCTTGTGCACTGACAGACCAGGTAGAAGTAATCCAAGAAGAAGGTAAAGAGCTAAGGAGCTTGACCGCAGAACATGAAGGCTTGTATGTAGCGCACAGGCTACCGCCGTGGAAACCGCGCAGCAATCCTAAAGATTGGCACGGCCGCGAAACTACCGATCCCGTCGGCGCTTACCAAACCCTGGCACGGCAAGCAAACTTTGGGACTGGCGTAAGCATCGAAATCGCGCATCAGCCTCACGCAGACCGTTATGGCAAACTTACCGTGTTGGATTGGTTCGGCGGAAGAAATGTAGAAAACGGTGTCATGATGGATGAAGTGGCATTAGCAGATACTAGCTTGCCGCTAGCAGTAAAAAATGGACTTGATGGTACGATTGATGCGGCTCTCTGCCATGTTGATCGGCTTAACAAGTTGCGCGGTTCTGATGGAGCGCCTGTTGTGTTATTGTACCGGGGAGGGGAAAACGCAAGAGATTTACGGGCATGGGAAGCAGCATACCGGAACGCTTTGGAAGTGACAGATGGTAATATGATTGTTGATGTTGCCCACGGCAGCGAGATGGCCCATCATCCGAATGGTGCATTTAGAAAGTCTGTGCAAGGCCAAATTGATGCATTAGAACATGTCATTGCAATAGCCGAACAAGGTGAATCACCAGCCGGCATTATGGCTGAGGCGAGCGAAGCGGCCAGCCCGACCGACCCACATATGCCATTCGCTATTGCAGTCCGTGGTATCATGCGCCTTCATAGCCTTAGACACCAACTAATACCTGTATAGTCATAAAAGTATATTGACCGGATACGCCAATAGTCTGTACGTATAAGATATAATGTAAGCAATGAAACAAGTAATCCTGACCGGCTTGCGGGCTAATAACGATTTGCATATCGGAAACTACTTCGGCGCACTGCTGCCAATGATCGATATGGCACGCGACCGGTCTGACGACTATCAAATCAACTTATTTGTGCCTGACCTGCACAGTTTCACGACGCCTATCGACCATTCACAGTTATTGGCTCAGACGCTCCATAATGTCAAATTGTTCATAGCTGCCGGATTGGACATGAACAAGCCGGACATCCATATATATCGGCAGAGTTACGTCCCGGCCCACAGCGAACTGACCTGGATACTAAACTGCTTTACAGGTATGGGTGAAATGAGCCGCATGACCCAATTCAAGGACAAGTCGGCCAAGCTGAGTGAAGACCGGATCAGTGTCGGTCTGTTCGACTATCCGGTACTTATGACGGCTGACATACTGTTGTACGGGGCGAGTTATGTACCGGTCGGTGATGACCAGTCGCAACACCTGGAGTTTGCACGTGATATTGCCGAACGGATGAACAACCGATTCGGCGAGCTCTTTACCGTACCGGAGCCGGTAGCAAAACAGCACGAGTTTTTCGGCCAAGGCGGAGCCGTTAGATCAGAAAATCGCGGAGCCGGTAGATCAGAAAGTCGCGAGGCCGGTAGATCAGAAAACCACCAGGGCTTGCGCATCCGCGACCTGCAGGAGCCGGCAAAAAAGATGAGTAAAAGCGACGAATCCGGCAAGGGCATCATTTTCATGGGCGACAACCCGGACGAAGCGGCCAGGAAGATTATGGGCGCCGCGACCGATTCATTCGGCGAAATCCGGTTCGACCCGAAAGGGCGGCCCGGCATAAGTAATTTGTTGCAGCTTCTCGCTCTGCTTTCGAAACAGCCGCAAAGTGCCGTCAACAGCGCATGGGAAGGCAAAGCAAGCTATGGTGACTTGAAAAAAGCCGTCGCCGACCAAATACGAGTCTTCCTGATAAATTTCCAGACAGCGCTAGCCGCAGTTGACAATCAGATGATAGTACGGAAGCTGGAACTCGACGAAGCAGCTATGAATGAAACCGCCAACGCGACGCTGCTGCGCGTCCAACAGGCGGTAGGTTTGCGCTCCTCGCCCAATGTCAAATGATGAGCGTTTCCAAACGATGAAGCGTGTACCGTTCTACGCTAACCATGAAGATGGTATGCACTGCATGCTGGCAGTGTACCGGTCTATTTTTGACTACTTTTTGCATCGGAAATTGAGCTGGGAGGAACTCGAATCGTTTACCGGCTACCG
>JBGTNV010000024.1:0-5494 GCA_041742875.1 Saccharimonadales bacterium (SeqCode)
TGGTGTTTCGACCGACGACGTTAGCAAACTGACCTTTGACGCCGGCATCCGCACCTTGGAACTTACCAAACATAACGCCTCGCTTGAGGAAGCTTTCTTGCAACTGACCGGCGACGCCGAAGAGTACAAAACCGTTGCCGAAACCACCGACGATGATGACAAAAAGCCGCCAGCCGCCGAAAAGGCTGAAAAAACCGACGGCACCGGCACTACTACAGACAATAAAGGGGATAACGCCTCATGATGCCGGCACTCAACGCGGAACTCCGCAAACTCTTCAGCGTGCGCTCGACGTTTATCCTGAGCGGCGTGGTGCTGCTGTTGGTAACGTTCCTGTCGTTCTGGTTTGGCGGCTACAAAGCCAACTATGAAATATTGAACGCTCCGGACGTAATAATGTTAGGGATTACGGGTGTTGTCAACACGGTTGCCGTTATTGGCGCGTTAATAGCGGTGCTACTTGTGACCCACGAATACCGCTACAATACCATCACCTATACGCTGACCGCCTCCAATAGCCGGGGCAAGGTGCTGCTGGCCAAAGCTGCGGCAGTCAGCGCTTTCGCGGTAGGCTTTACAATCCTCGTAAGCTTGCTGACGGTTGGCGCCGCCCTACTCGGTATGCAATTGCAAGGTGCGGATTTGATACCACAATCCATCCAGTTCGGCGACCTGCTGTGGCGCGTCCTGTTTTTTGCCTGGGGTTACGCGATGTTCGGGCTGCTACTGGCAGTACTGTTGCGCAACCAGATTGCGACTATCGTCGTGCTGCTTATCGGGCCTAGCACGGTCGAACCGCTGCTGGCATTACTGCTCAAAGGCAAATCCTTGTATCTGCCGTTTAGCGCCCTGAACCAGGTATTGTTACCTCCCCACGAAACGAATTATTCCGGCGACGTCCTGTCAGCCGGCAAAGCCGCCCTGGTCGTGCTGGTATACATCGCAACTATCGGCCTGGTCGCCTGGCTGCTCTTCCGGCGCCGTGACGCTAATTAACCCGGCCCGTTCGAGCAAGTGGAATGCAGTAAGATGGTTTTACATTCATTACTTGCCACCATGACAAACCTTTGATATAAATAGACTTACACCACCAAAAAATCACGGAGGGTCTATGAGTATAGGAATTGGAGAAACCGCAGCATATCAAGCATATACAGCCGAAGACGTAGGCTTCGCTTACGACCAGGCAATCTCAGCCGACGAAGGTGAAGCTCAGCCAGGACACTGGAGCCGCTTCAGGCAAATCGCAGGCAGAGTTGCGTTAGTAGGGGCAGTAATATCTGGCAGTGCAGCTGCCACGACCGCAGAAGCTGCACCGGCATATGCCGAAAGCTCCGTATCCTGCTACGGCGACTACTGCTCCGGGCAGTATCCTGAAGCAACTGGATGTGGTGATGACGCAAGAACTTTGACGAAAGTCACATTAATTGAGAATAGCGACGGCATAAGTGCAGAGGTCGGGCCAATTAGTGTCAGTGGAGGCGGTAATACGAAAGAAATTGGCGAACTAGAGCTTCGCTATTCTGACATATGTGGCACTGCTTGGGCGAAATTAAATACCAAAAGCAGAAGTCAGATTAACTTCGTAGGGGTTATGCATGACGGCAATTACCGCCAGCAGCGTGACATATATGGAAATGCACCTGGTTCGCCGGCAGCTGTCTCGCATAGCCCGATGATATACGGTCGTGGTGATCGTGAATTCCGTGCTTATGTATTATCTTGGCCTATTATGCGAATTCCCGACGATGACGGTACTTTATGGGCTAAACCATAGGCTAAAATAACAAGATGAACATATTCGACCTATACTACTACCTCGCGCTAATAGCTATATTCATCGGCATACTATACGGTGTCCGCCGGCTGTTACAATATTTTGGAAAATCTAAAAAAGTTCAATTAACTGCCGTATGGTCGGTGGCGATACTAATCATTAGTTTCATCGGATACCTTTTTTTAAACCCGCCTGTACCGCCCGAATACTGGTAGCCAGTGGTTTTTGATAGCGTAGATGACCTGTATAATTATGTACAGAACTTTTTTGCCTGTCGAGATGATAATATACCTAATTCTGCTGGTTGCGTTTGCTTGTATCCTGCTGTACTGACTTTCGCTTGCGCTCGGGCGAACTGCTTACCGTAATAGAAACTGTCGGGCATACGCTAAGACTCAAAGTGCTGGCGTAGAATCAAGAAACGGAACATACTGACTGGAAGAACCTCAATAATCATGAGTGACTTTAATGTTTGGTTTGTAGTTTTAGTCGGTTCGGCAACGGTAGTACTCTATGTATTCAATCTGATCCTTAAAAGGGTTGTAGAAGATAAGGAAAAGCGGCACGAAATAGTCGGGCTAACGGCCTGCGGACTATTTATTATTTGGCTGCTCTCGGTATTCGTATCAAGATAAAAGACTCGCCGTCAGCCGTATTATTCAGCCCGCACTTCTAGACAAGTTTATGGCAGCATAGTTCAGTAGCGATTTCCATATGTACGCTATAGCGCAGGTCACAGGCGGGTGGTGGTTGTAAGTGTCTGGTAAAGTCGGGTCGGACAATGTACTATACTATCTAAATGACACAGTCACCAGAACATGGAGGAGGGCATTTAGATATCGGCGATGGGGCACCCATTGAACTGCTCTGCTCCAATCTGAACCTTCCGCCGGCAGCTATCGCTACCGCCGGTGTAACTAGGCATGTCGCCCTTTTGAATGAAATCCAGGGCAGCGAGCCCGACGACGGCTACACGGGCGGGTACGAGATTACACCTACCAGGCGGCTTGCGACCTCCTTGGAACTTTATGGTGATGATATACCGGGCGCGGGTGATTCACGGCCATTCGCGAGCGCGGTGCACCAGAGCTGGGCTCCCGGTCCGATCAACGCCGTGCGAAATGCGTTGTCGGGCGGAGATGCCATATTCGGGCTGGCGGCATATACGTTAATGCCTGAACAGCGGCGGTCGCTGCATGTTATTAAGCGTATGAGTGATCAATTGGGCGGTGTACCGGCGGTCGTATTTGCCGACCAGATGCATGACGGCGAGCTAGAGGATTTCACGCCGTACGGGTTTGAATCGTGCGAGATACAGCTATCGCCGGAAGCATACAGGCGGTGCGGCGGTGGGACATCTTACAGGGATCTGCACAATTCGCTCCGGAGCCGGGGCGTACACGGTATTGTTCCCGCGACGCATCACTTGCAGCGGGCAGCCAAAGCAGATCCTGAACATAGGATTAATGCCTCCAGATTGCTCGCCGCTGCCGCGGCCGCGGGCACGCTTATACTGCGCATCCATGCCGAGGCCGGCCGGGTAGATACCGCGCACGAAGCCGACAAACGCCGGACGCTGCAGGAGCTGGAGGCGCTGCTGGCCGGGCCCGAAGCTATCGGCAGGACGGCGATGGGAGACATTATGGCCCAAAGTTATGAAATATGGCAGCGGCAGCGGGTAACCGGGGGAATACCCGGGGCACGCCATAGCCAAAGTCCGGCCGGACGGCAGTTCCCGCTGGAGCAGGTATACCCGGATAAATCTTTACACGGGCATCCTTTGTTGCCGGTGACGGCGGAAGTCCCGTTTGGCGGGTTGGCGGCAATACGTCCGAAGGGCAAAGTGCCCCGCGCCGACTTTGTTGCCATCCACCGCGACATTACCGGCAACCTGCGCGGCTTCTTCGATGCGCTGACGCAGCGGAAGGCCGCAGACCGCTAGCAGTTCATAGCCCCGACTGCCCGAAGTGTGGTACATTGGAGTCTTGTAAAGGCGAGGGGCTGACAGCTACAGATGGGGTTTAAGCAGCGTTTGACAGCACGTTTCCGTAACAGTGATTTTCTGCGCCACAATGCGATATTTTTTGTGGGTTCGGCGGCCGTCAGCGTACTGAACTACCTGTACTACCCTGTGCTGGGCCGCTTGCTGGAACCGTCGGCTTTCGGCGAAGTCCAGACACTGATATCGCTCTTCCTCCAGATTGCTATTTTTCTGACGGTACTGGGGCTGTTGACGGTCAATCTCGTTGCCAACTACGGTGACAAGCCCGATGCCCAGCGCACTATTCTGGAGCTGGAGAAACTGGCGTTGTTTATCAGCATCGCCGGGTTGCTCATTACGGTAGTGTGCGGGCCGCTGTTGCAGCGCTTTTTCCATTTCGATTCTGCCGTACCGTTTATCGTCCTGGCATTGGCGGTAGTCGTTTCGGTTCCGGCCACATTCCGCAACGCGTACTTGCGCGGCAAACAACAATTCGGCCTCACCTCTATAGCGGGGCTTATCGGTGCCGGCGCCAAGCTGGTATTCTCGGTGCTGTTTATCGCAGCCGGCTTCGGTACCACCGGTGCTATCGCGGGACTGGTGTTGGCGCAGCTTATATCTTTTGCGTATGCCGCCGCCAAAGCCCGACAGGCCGGATTCGGGCCGGTACTTCGCACCAATATTTGGCGTATGCCGGATATGCGGCTCGTCCTGCCGGAGCTGAAATATGCCGGCTTAGTGTTGGTAGGGTCGATGGTCATCACCGCTTTTTACAGCATAGATATTATCGTCGTCAAGCATTATTTCGATGCCCATACGGCCGGATTGTACGCTGGTGTCGCCACAGTCGCGCGTATTATTTTCTTCCTGACAGCTTCTATACCCCAGGTGCTGCTGCCGGCGGTCAAACTCAGCAACTCACCCCGCCAAAACAAACAAGTATTACTCAAGTCATTGTATCTGCTCTCGGCCCTCGGCGCCGCCGCGCTGGCGGTGTTCTGGCTGATGCCCGGGTTCGTCATGCGGCTGCTCATGGGGAGCGAATACCAAGAGTACGCCTGGCTGCTGCCGCGCCTGAGCCTGGTCGTATTTATCGTGTCGATATTGAACCTGTTCGTGTTGTATTTTATGGCGTTGCGCCGGTACGCCATTGCCCCCATTGCTATAATAGGGTTGGCTGTCACATGTGGTCTGGTGGGAATCAACCACGATTCTCTGCAGGCCGTAGTTGATAGCATGTTGTACGGTACGCTGGTGATGGCCGGCTTGCTGGCTGGATGGAGCGGCCTGAACGCACTACGTCAGACTAAGGAGGGGAGCCAAAGTGCCACGTAGATTACAAACAATCTCGATCGTTATTCCGGTGTTCAACGAAGCCCGGAACGCGCCGCTCCTCCATCGTGAAATACTGGCGCATGTGAAAAAACTTCCGTACAAGTTCGAGTTTATTTACGTGGACGACGGCAGCAGGGATTTTTCATCGGAAGCGATAGAAGAACTGGCCAAGTCCCAGCAAAATATCCATCTCATCCAGTTCTCACGCAATTTCGGCAAAGAAGCTGCCGTAAGTGCCGGCCTGCACGCCGCCAAAGGGGATGCGGCCCTAATCATCGACGCCGATTTCCAACACCCCCCTTCCCTGATAGCGGATTTTATCAAAAAGTGGAAAGCGGGTGCTGACGTTACTGTCGGTATCCGCCGTTATAGTGCTGGCGAAAGTTGGTTCAAACGCTTTA
>JBGTNV010000025.1:0-5967 GCA_041742875.1 Saccharimonadales bacterium (SeqCode)
CTGAAGTCCGCGGTCGCCGGCACACCGATTCCGGCATGCTCCCAGCCGCAGCTCAACCTGACCTTGCTCCAGCTCATGAACCAGTTGGCCGCAAAATACAAATACCGCATTAATAACTTTCTGACTGGCCGCAACGGCTGCGACACCGGTTTCAACCCTAAGGGCCGCGCGGTTGACGTGGACGGCGTCAACGGCGTCGAGGCGACCGGCGCCCCCGGCATCCTGGCAGCCGAACCGTTCAAGACGTTCGGGCGCGACGTAATGGCCGCCCTGCCAGCCGGCGGCGGCCTGGGCCAGAAGCAATGCTTCGGCGACGTCGGACCGACCACCGGCAAGCGCTATTTCGATGATGACTGCGACCATGTCCATATCGATGTCGGAGCCAGCGCACCGTAGGATAAAAGATGATATATAATGCAAGTAAGAGAATAGGTATCCCGACCATGCGTAATCGCTTCCGATATCCAAACCTGCGGCGGTTTATCCAGGCGGTAGCCTGCGTTGTCGTAGCGGCGGTATTTACCGCCGCTACCACCGCGCCCGCCGCCGCGCTGACACCTGAAGAAATTACCAGCCGGTCACTTTACGGCAACTGGCACCAATACGTTCCGGGCGACACTCCGCTAGGCGTGGCGTGCGGCGCCGGACCTGGCGGCGGCCCGGCAAATATTACGGTTGGCAAAGATTTCAGCCTGGGCCCGCTGAACGACGCCGCCCAACGCCAGGTCAACCTTATGAAAGCATTGATACGGGATTTCGGCTTGACGCCCGCACAAGCGGCCGGCCCGGTCGGTAACTTCATGCACGAATCAGGCGGCAAGCATCTTCCGCCGGACATAAATGAAATATTGAGCGGTAATCCCGTCGGTCCCGCCCCGCCAGCCTTCCGCGGCGGCTATGGCTGGGCGCAATGGACCGGCCCCCGGCAACGTAACTTCATAGATTTTGCCGTCCTGAAAGGCTACATGGCCAGCCGAACCGTGAACGCGACCGACGCCGCAAACTACGCTTACCTGACAGACGAGCTCTCGACAGGCTACAGGATTACTATCACACAGCTCAAGACCAAGACTACACCGGAAGACGCGGCCGTATCTTTCGAAGCTACCTTCGAAAAAGCCGGCACACCCGCTCTTGAACCGCGTAAAACCCACGCCCGGGCAGCCTTCAACGCCTTCAATGGCGGCGTGGGCGGGCCGGCACCGGCCCCAGGGGTGCCGCCGATAGTCGGCGGGGGCGCATGCGAACCGGGCGGCGGGGGCGGACCTACTATCGTGGGGCTGAACGCATTTCCGCTTAAGACTACCAAGGCCAAAGTCACCAGCCAGAACCGCAGCCTCTTCGCCAACGGCACTACCGCCAAAGGCGGACATCCGTACACCGCTTTCGACATCAATGCCGACCCCGGCACACCGGTTGTGGCATTTCTGGGCGGCTTCGTCAATACCATAACGGAGGACCGCTGTCCCGGCAGGATGATCAGCATCTACAATAAAGAGTCGAATTTGACCGTATCCTACCTGCACTTGAATACGGACACCAATACGCATATCGGTTACGGCGTAACGGTAACGGCCGGACAGCAGATCGGGCTTGTCGGATCGGCTGTCGCCGGGTGCGGTACCCCACACCTGCATATCGATGCCGTAACCGGCAATATCAGGCCCGGTTGCAGCCGGAACGACTGTCCGGCCGCCAGCGCAGCCAAATTCGTCGACATCGGCCCGCCGCTATTTACAACCTACCAGGCGTTACCGTAGGGTAGTGGCAGTGACGACAATACGCCGCCCCGCTATCCCGTAGACAGTAATAAGGAGCTAACGAGGAGCACCGCATGTACCCGGAACAAGACTACGCACCATATCCAGCCAACCAAGGCAACGGCAACAACGCCGGCAGGCTTAAAAAGCGGCTGATTATTGGCATACCCGTCTTGCTGCTTGTGATTGTATTGTTGACCGTGTTCCGGCCAAAGAGCGTAGACAGTTTTCAACCGTACGTCGTGAGCAACACCAATCTTACTGCCGCGCAACACTTCGGCCACCTGGAAGGTTCCGACCTGTACTCGTACAACGGCGTGGCTTTCTATAAAACCAGCCTTGTATCAGACGGACAACCCGGTAAAACGACAGTGCTCAACACCGGTTTAAAACTACCCGCGCCCGGCAAGATATATTGGGCCGATTCGCGCGGAGCGATGCTGAGCTTTAAGCAGTCCTTTACGCTCACCAAAGTAGAGGAAGTGTTGGCCGCCAGGCAACTGCCGCTCAATGACATTACCCGTTCATACACATGGTACCTGGACTTTGCTACCGGATCATTGAAACTTGTCGACCAACAGCCTGTCGTACCTGATTTAGTGCACTACTCCAAAGCCGACAAGGGCTTTTACTACGTAACCGGGTATAGCGACACGGAAGGTTCCGCTACGCCGATGAACTTCTACAATATAGCGACAGGCCAGAGTACGGTTATAGTACAGAATCTGGCCGTGACCGATATGGGCGATATCAGGAAATGTCCGGCGGCGCCCATCATCTGCTTCACGGCGCGCGACATCAAAGACCCTGTAAGTAAAAAGCTCTATGGCATCGACCGGAACAAGCAAAAAAGGGTGATCCTGGATTCGAAAGGCCGGCTGTTTCCGTCCAATGACCCAAGCCTGTACGTAGCAGTCGGCAGAGGCGAAGACAGCAAAGCGGTGAGCGGCAACAATAACGTCGAACAGGCCGACTATCCGGCACAACCGGCCGTCCTCTTTAATATCCAGAACAGCACGGCTATCCCGCTCGGATTCACTGTAGAAATGTCCGAGCCTGCTGTTCATTTCAGCGATGCCCAGCAGTTCTACATCATCGACAATACGGTCAGTCAGGTAGCAGAAACCGACGAGGACAAGCAAACGCCTTCGTACCGGACGGGCAGGATTGTCGGCACTAGCGCCAAATCCGAGCTACAGCCGTTTGCGTATAGTGACAACAAGCCCTTCGACGATGTGATAAGCAGCATTACAAGCCATGGCGACGGCAGTTTATCGCTCCTGACGGCAATCGACGGCAGCCAGGTGATTTTTAGCGATGCCCGAAACACCGCGGAATTGGCCGCCACCGACCCGGAGGCTGCTAAAAACACAGTTAAGGCTTGTATATCGTCCGGTACGGTCGGCAGCCAATACTTCGAGGAGACCCGCGAATTCAGGGTACTCTTTACGGCTGACGATAAGTTTGCGCAAAATATCGCCGCCTTCAGCACATGCATGACCCGGCCGGACAAAATCGCGCTTACCGGCTATTCATTCCACTTCGCCGGCAGGGATCCGTTCAACGGCCGGCTTAGCACCGACTGATCTGAAAACCCGCTAGCCGAACCGTCCCACACCTTCTTTTTTCAAGTGCACTCTACAGGTGAGCCTACGGCTCAGCAATTAATCGATATGTGCGTTAGCAACCCTTGAAAAAGCAAGTGTAGGTTGGCCGGTCGCTAGCGGTTCATGGGGATGATGTTGCAAACTTCCATGAAGTGCTGCACAACAACATCGGCATCGGTGGTAGTAATAAACGTTTGGTAATTTCGCAGGAAAGCTGTGAGCGCTTGACGGCGGGCGCCGTCAAGTTCGCTAAAGACATCGTCGAGGAGCAGCAGGGGCGCCATGCCGCGGGCACTTTCCAGGAGCTGTACTTCGATGATCTTGAGCGCCAGGATGATGGTACGGGTTTCGCCGCGCGAGGCAGTATCCTGCAAGGTATGGCCGTTCAGCAACACCCGTATATCCTCCCGGTGCGGACCGGCAGTAGTGAACCCCAGGGCGTAGTCACGCTCCAGGTTATGTTCGAGCTTTTTGAGCAGTGCTGATTCGTATTGCCCGCTTTGCCCGCCGCCCCCTCTACTCCCGAGGTTATCATTAATCCCGCTATTTAGAGATGACGATACGTAGTCTACCCGCACATCGCTATTAGTCCGTGCTAATTGCGCGTAAGTATGGCTAGCCGCCTCATTAATACGCCGCACAAGCGCCAGCCGCTCCTGCACGATTTTTCCGGCTAGCTCGCTGAGACGCAGGCTCCAAACAAAGAGCTGAGGGCCGGCGACATACGAACCTTTTTTGAGCAAAGCATTGCGTTGCGCCAACACCCGGCGGTACTGGCGGCGGGTAGCGCCAAACCCGGCTACCGTCTGCTCTATCAAATCGTCGAGGTAGTTCCGCCGCAACTCCGGCGACGCCGACAACAGCAACAGGTGGTTCGGTTCAAACACTACGGCCGGCAGCGTTTTCTGCTGGCTCAATCGGTACACCGCTTTATCATCAATAATAAATGATTTTTTACACACGCCCAAAGCATTGGATAGTGCGTTGGGCACTGCGCTGGATGAGGGGTCGGACTCCAGCTTCACTGTCCGTGTACCCTCAGTAGTGTCATCATGCGCGTCCAAACGTGCCCACGGCGCCTCAAAACGTATCAGCTCGGCATCTTTCGCCCGATACGATTGACCGCGAGCCAGAACTAGGATTGCTTCCAGTACATTCGTCTTACCGCTGGCATTCGGCCCGACAATTATGTTCACCCCGGACGACAATTCAAAAGAATCGTCAGCATACGAGCGAAAGTTCTGCAGACGCAGATCAGTTAGAGCCATGTACGCAGGTCCTCAACTTTTCAAAGGCATGATGATATGTACATAATCTTCCGCCGCCGCGTCCTGTAACAAAGTAGCTTCTAACTTACCGTTGAAACCGAAGGAAATCTCATCGCCTCCACAAGCCTGCAGGCCGTCGAGCAGGTACCGGGAGTTTAAAGTTATGCTGCCCTCGCCAGTTATAACACCTTTGGCGCTGGCGTCGTTTTCGCCGAGCTGCGAAGCAACCGCATGGATACTGAGTTCCTGGCTGCTTTCGTCAACTTTGATCGTGATACTGCCGGCGCTTTCGCGGGCGAAGAGGCTTGAAACTTTGGTGACGTTCACGAAATCCGCCCGTTTCAGTTGGGCGGAAGTAGTGAATGCCCGAGGTATGAGCCGGCGATAATCGGGGTATTTACCTTCGATCAACCGGGCTACCAAGTCCACGTCACCGACCTGGAACAATACCTGCTGTTCATCATGCGTCACAACCACATCTTCACTGAAATCAGACACAATCCGCAACAGGTCCTGCATGGCGTTGACCGGTACCAGCAAACTGACTTCTTCTTCGTTGGAGCCGAGGTTTTTTTCCGCTAGCCGGTAGCTGTCAGTCGCCGCCATATACAGATGTCCGTCAACCGTATGAACCAGCACTCCTGTCAAAACAGGACGCGATTCATCGTTCGAGGCCGCAAAGGCAACTTGCTGCAGGGCTTTCTTCAAGACCGGCCCGGCAATCTTCCAGGTTTTTCCGCCCTCTATTTTGGGCATAACAGGGAAGTCGTCGGCCGCAATGCCGTTGACTACCGATTTATACTGGTCGGTCCGGATATGCAGCTTATTTTCTTCCAGCTCCAGGTTGATCACACCCGACGGCAGACTGGACACGAAATCCTGCATGAGCCGCGCCGGCACCGTAACCGACCCCCCGTCGCTCACTTTCGCGCCAATATAGTGAGTAATGGCAATATCCAGGTTGGTAGCCGCCACACTGAGCCGGTTATTGACCGTCTTGACTAAAATATTCGCCAGTATCGGCAGGGCATTGCGGCTATTAGCTACCCGTGCGACGGTGCCGAGTGCCCGGTTCAGGTTTTCTTGCGTTACTTGTAGCTTCATAATAGTCCCTCATTGTGCGGCATTGGGGTTTCTCCACAGTTTTCCTTTAGTAATCCTTAAAATAACCAGACGGTACTTATTATTAGGCTTGTGTACAACGGGGATAAGCTGACGATAACACTTTAAAATGTACCCGACGAGCCGGGGATAGCATACCGTACAACTCAGGCACAACAATGCGTATAAAGTACGCCGATAGTGCACAAGCCGTGCCGCGCGGCCGGATCG
>JBGTNV010000026.1:0-3943 GCA_041742875.1 Saccharimonadales bacterium (SeqCode)
AAGCGCAGCTTTGGCAGTAAGACCGAAAAAGGCGCCAAGGCCGTAGCTACGGTATTATCTATCTGCACCACTACGTGGCGCAGTAACCCTACGGGTTACTTCAAGCAGCTAGCGCTGCTGGGGTAGGGTGTGAGCAGTTACCTGGATAGATGACGTACCGATGTTGTACGAGTATGGCTGCCTATTGGAATCGAGCTCTAAATAGTGAATTAGTAGAAAAACCGTGATGTGCTGGCTAATACGTCAGGGCGTACCAGCTTTTTATAGGCGCTGCAAGCCGGGTGGTATATACTGAAAAATAGCATGACAAAAATTGCTATTGTCGAGGATGACCAGGCGATTTCGCAGATGTACCGGTTCAAGTTTGAAGCCGAGGGATACGAAGTTGAAACGGCCGATAACGGCAAATTGGGCCTGCAACTGGCCGAGCAGATGCGGCCGGATATGATCCTGACGGATTTGATGATGCCGGAGATGAACGGCGAGGACATGCTGGCGGCTATTCGGAAAACCGATTGGGGCAAAGATATCAAGGTTATCGTGCTAACCAACCGCGGCGAGCAGGAGATTCCGCCCGAAGTGCGCCAGCTTGGCGTCAGTGCCGTAATTTTGAAGGCCGACATGACACCGCGGCAGGTGGCCGCGGTTATCAAAGAGCATCTGGAAAGCTGACCCGAATGCCTCGCATGAAGGTAGCAATACTGGGATACGACATGGAGGGGAAGGCTTCGGCCAATTATTTCTCCAACTTGGGGCATGACATAACAATCTGCGACCGGGATGCGCAGAAGATTGTACCGGAAGGTGTTGAGGCGTGTTTGGGCGACGGATATTTAGACAACCTTGACCGGTTCGACTTGCTGGTGCGGACGCCGGGGCTGCGCCCAAGCTTGATATTGGATAAGAATCCGGGCATCGGCCCTAAGATTACGTCCGGTACCAACGAATTTTTCCGCCAGTGTGCCGCACGGAACATTCAGAACATCATCGGCGTGACCGGCACCAAGGGCAAAGGCACCACCACTACGCTGATCGCTAAGATGCTTGAGGCCAGCGGCCATATCGTACATCTTGGCGGTAATATCGGCGTACCGGCGCTGGAACTTTTGCCGAATATTCATCCGGGCGCCCGCTCGGATGCCGTCACAAACTCCCGCACAGACGCCCGTATGGACACCCTAACAGAGGCGCATTCAGACGCCCGGTCAGACGCCCGTTCAGACGAATGGGTCGTACTGGAGCTGTCGAGCTTCCAGCTAACCGACCTGCAAGCCTCACCGCACATCGCTGTCTGTTTAATGGTCGCGCCGGAGCATCAAGATTGGCACACTGATATAGAAGAATACTATACAGCTAAAGAGCAGTTGTTTGCCCGGCAGTTGCCCGGCGACATCGCAATTTATTACCACGAAAATAACACATCCAAGCGTATAGCCAGAGCCGGCCAGAGCCGGAAGATACCGTATTATCACGTACCCGGCGCCGAGGTGACCGATGGGTCGATTGTCATCGAAAGCCAGCTCATTTGCAAGACCAGCGAACTAAAATTACTCGGTGCGCACAACTGGCAGAACGCCTGCGCCGCCGTCACGGCCGCATGGCAGGTCACTCAAGATATCGAGGCAATCCGATCGGTCCTGACAAGTTTCAGCGGGTTGGAACATCGTCTGGAATTCGTCCGGGAAATTAATGGCGTCAAATATTATGACGACAGCTTCGGCACTACTCCCGAAACAGCTATCGTTGCCTTGCAAGCGTTCGCGCATCCAAAAGTCGCCATAATCGCCATATTGGGCGGCTCCGACAAAGGCGCGAGCTACGAGGAGCTAGCAGCCGCCGTCAAAGCAAGCAACGTTCGCAAGGTACTGCTCATAGGAGACCAGGCTGGCCGGATACAGGCTGCTTTGGACGAGGCCGGTTACAGAAATTATGGACCTGGCGGCAACACTATGGCGGAAATCGTTGCAAATGCCGCCCAGTCAGCCGAGGCTGGCGATATTGTACTTTTATCTACCGGCTGCGCCAGCTTTGGTATGTTCCGGAATTACAAAGACCGCGGGAATCAGTTCAAGCAGACCGTTGCACAGCTTGCATGACCCGCCGCAATTGTTTGATAACTGCCTGTTCCGGCTGGATGACTGCCGCCCGGCCGCTGGAAAGCCGCAGCACTTCTTTTTCGATCCAATGATAATGCGTACAGCCCAGGACAATAACATCAGCGCCTTGGTCACAGATATCCGTTATCTGGCCCCCTATCCGCAGATCGTTCGTCCGGTTATGTTCGATCATGTACGCCCATCGGCTGCAGTCCGGTTCGATCACCCGCAAACCTTCAGCATACGTTTTCTTCAACCAGGCGTAGCGTTCACTTGCTAGCGTAGCCGGCGTGGCACACACGGCAATTGTTCCGGTTTTCGTCAGTGCGGCGGCCGGTTTTATCATCGGTTCGATACCGACAAGCGGTACGCTAACGAGTTTGCGAAGCGCGGTGATGTGATGCGTAGTCACCGTATTACAAGCTATGACGATAATCGCGCAGCCTTCGTCCGCAAGTCGTTTCAGAACGGGCACAGTTAGCTTCAACACTTCGGCTGGCGGTTTATCGCCGTAGGGCATGTGCTCCGTATCGCTGGCATAGACCACTTCTACTTCCGGTAGGGACTTTGTTATAGCGTTAACTACGCTCATGCCGCCAACACCGGAATCAAACACGCCGATTTTCATGCGTTGACCCCGGCCGGCACGATGAGCCCGGCTTCTTCGTCAAACTCGAATACTATGTTAAGCCGCACGCCTAGCTCACCTAGAGCCTCGGCAGCAAGGCCCTTGCTGCGATCAACCAGTACGGCCGCGCACTCTAGCTCACCTCCAGCTTCCTGTACCATTTCTACCAGAGTACAGAGTGAATCACCGGTAGTGGCTATTTCGTCTACCCCGAAGACCCTTCGGCCTGCAACAGTCGCTCCGTGAAACCCATACCCATTCATCAGATCTTTGTCTGTCTCATCGTCATTTCCATGCGTCCACAGAAACGCGTAGGGAAAAGCCAACGCGTGTGCCGTGGCCAGCGCTCTGCCGGCTATGCCAATTCCGGCAGCCACCCTGTCCGGACTCTCAGTAGGCTCAGTCACAACTTCTAACCCGGCGCATTCGACCATAAACCGGGCGGCCGGAGCCATGACTCTACCCACCGCCAATCCTCGTCGCAAGTCTAGATAATGCTGCGATTCGCCGCCAGCGCGCAGCTGAAAAGGCTCCTCCCGGAAGAAGATACTTGTTCGATTCAAGTGGTCGGCAAGTTCTTCTTTCTTCATATCCCTACTCTATTTTCCTGCGGGCGGCACGGATGACGTTTTCAAATAGCGTGCAGACAGTCAGCGGGCCGACACCGCCTTTTGGCGGGGTAATGGTAATATCTTCACGATCATACATTTCGGGAGCGACATCACCAACTGTTTTGCCTTTTTCACTGGCCACACCGGCATCAACGATGACTACGCCCGGTTTGACCATGTCGGGATAGAGGATGGCCGGGCTGCCGGCAGCGGTAATAATAATATCGGCTTCGAGTGAAAGCGATTTGATATCCGCAGTGTCCCGGTCGGCCACCGTTACCGCCAACCCCGATTGGATGAATATGCGTTCCAGCGGCGCGCCCACCAATCGGCCGCGGCCGATTAGCAGGATGTTTTTACCCTGAAGGTTAATATTGTATGCCGCCAGCAGCCATTGGATAGCCATGGGAGTAGCCGGTTCGAATTGCGCGGCCGTACCTAAGCCGTCGATATCTTTTTCCGGCGCCACCAGGTTGACGATTTCATCGGTCTGGTTAGGGTCACTCAGCGGCAGCTGCACAATGATGCCATGCACCGCGGGATCATCGTTGAGACGGCTAATAGTTTCAGCGGCGGCATCCAGCGCAACGTGCTGGATATCTACGTCT
>JBGTNV010000027.1:0-2080 GCA_041742875.1 Saccharimonadales bacterium (SeqCode)
CCGCGCGGCGTGGCCTACGGCCACTCCGGCTGCACTCGGCAGTCCAGTCCCCGGGAAGGAAAAAGTGAGTGTGGGTCAGGGGAGTACTGCCAGGAAGTTCGTAGAACTCATTGCATACTATTATATTGACAGGGTCTTCACGGTTGGTTTCGGCGCTAATGCGGCGAATACCACGGTAGTGCCTTCGTACCTCTGTTTGGCGGTGTCGAAGCGGCCGCTGCAGGTAATTAGCCGTAACTCCGCCGAGTCAGTCATCGGTCCGTAAATGATATCTGGCGGTAAGCCGCCCTGGCCATAGTCCCGGACGGCTCGTACGATAAAGGTCGCGGTTACTTTGTCTGCCCGTTGTACGGCAATCCTATCTCCCAGCTGTAGCTTCGATAAATTGAAAAATACCGAGGTGCCGCTTTTGCTGGCGTACGAATCGACATGCCCGATGATAATCGAGGCACCATACTGGCCGGGTGCCGGTGAATGCTTGTACCAGGCTGCATTGTCAAAATGCGGTTTAGCCGGTACTTCCATCGAACCTTCCGGCGTTTTGCCGACGGCAATAAGCTTTGACTGGAGCCCGATAGACGGTAGTTCGATAGCAACCGGTTCGGCATAGGGCAGGTAACGCGATGCCGGTGGTGCTGTGGCTGTAGCTCCGGTAGTTCTTCCGGGCGGAGCAGGGGAGATAGCACCAATATTTTTCGTGGGCGAAACCTGTCGTTGTTGCGCCAAGCCGTTTCCCATTGAGATAGCGCCGCTTATGGCCATGCAGATAATAAGCCACAAGCAAGCTGCTCCCGGGCGGTTGCCGTAGCTACCATGGAGCCGCTTACGTCGTACCATAACAACAACTCCCAGCTGTTAGCTGCGGCCGCCGGTAAGTGGACGGCGGCTGTAGATGGCCAATGCGACTGCGGCTGCCAATGCGGCTGCACCGAAAGCCAGCAAGCCCGGGGATTCGATACCGGCCGTCGAACCGATGCCGGTGTTAGGTGATCCGGTCGGAGTTGAATTTAACTTGCCGCAAGCCGCCGGAACGGTGGTTTCGAACGGCAGTTTGCTGTCGAGTGTGCTCTTTTTGTCACCGTCGTACTTGGCCTTGTCATTAAAGAGTGTCGAGATACCGTGCAGGTCGATCGTTGCACGAGACATATCGGCAGCGGTCACGCCGGCTGGAACGGCGAAGGTGCGCTTGTAGGTGAGCTGGCCACGGGTATCGGCTTTGGGGTAGCGGTCCAGCGCGGTGGCGCTGCCTGCTGCGGTGTCACCGCTAGCGGTCAGCGATATGCGTAGTGGGCCGACGAACGGCTCAGCTTCTTTAGCGGAAACAAAGCCGTCTTTGTCTGTGTCGGCAGTCGGCGACGGGCAGATAGCCTGGCCGCCAATATGGACGTGCTGAAGATGAGCCAGACCAGGTGACAGGCCGGTTGCCCGGATATCAAACGTCACGTTTGTACCGCTCAAAGTAACTACAGCCGAACCGCTGGCGCCGGATTTGTTCAGACTGGTCAGGTTGACCTGGAATGTTTGGGCTGCAGCAGCAGGGGCTGGCGCTGGTGCCGGTGCGGGCGTTTGTGCTGATACGGCCGGGCTAAACATAGCTGCCGTAAGTACGGCCGCGCCGCCAGCCGCCAAGCTGCGCAATATAGTTTTCTTCATAAGTACCTCCATTTATTACTGAACGTCTGAAATTTTACGGGTTTGTCTGTTTTCCTAGATTTATAATCTCACATTGTTGCGCCGTATGTAAGATATATTACAAAATACAACACTAAGCCCTTTCTGATCGGAGCGGCCTAGCAGGATATGACCCGTGCGTAACGTTCTTAAAAATGAATTCATGCCGGCGGTTCATGGTAGCCAGGCATTACCTGGTAGCAATAGCTTAGTGACTAGTTTAAGATAGCTATATAGGTGTGCTGGGAAGTCTGGTCAGCGATCTGTTAATGACGACTTGACACAGACCATGAGAATCAGAATTACTACCATAGCTAAGGCGCTGCATCCGGCACGTCTATCAGAGCTCGCTGCGTATCTGCTCAGAGATGAAGCAAACAGCGGCAGGCTGATTATTATTGCGGTCCTG
>JBGTNV010000028.1:0-3778 GCA_041742875.1 Saccharimonadales bacterium (SeqCode)
GAGGAAGTCTAATTCGTAATATCAATTTCTACTAGGGTGGATATGGCTGTTACAATTACCGTATGAAAGTGGTTGAAAAAGTCAGTGTAACCGAGCTTGCCGAAATGGCGGAAAAAATGTACGGCGAATTCGTAGACGGGCTGGTCCATGAGTGACCACGTTTTTGATATGGCCGCATGGTCGAAGCTGAGCGTATTTGAACAAATGGGCAATATTGGCTCGGAAGTCGGCAGGGCTATTGCGGCCAAACACCAAGCTAAGGAAGACCGCATGCGTACCGCATTTTACAGGGGCCTTGACCTGATTGATTACACGGCACAGTTGTGGGCATCTGAAAAAAGCCCCAGACTGCGCGAGCTGCTGATTGCCCGCGAACTTTTTGCCGAAACAGTGACCACGGACAAAGAAGACTCCACACTTGAGAAGTATTTTATGGAGTTCGCGATCGCCGCAAAAATACAACACGACCGCTCGAACAACGCGAAAATGAAGCTATGAGATAATGGCAGTGGCTACAAGTACTCAGTTTCGTTGCGCTCTTCGAGCACCTTCTGGATGTCTTTGATTTTTTCGATGCGGTCTTTCGGAACTATCAACAGGGCATCGTCGGTGTCGACAATTATCAGGTCTTTCACTCCGGCGACAGCGATGAGCTTGCCTTTGTTGCTGGTCTTCACCAGCGAACCTTCGGTATCGACGGTAACGATATTACCGTCCCGGTAGTTTTCGACACCGTCGGAAAAGAAATCATACACCGAGCCCCAGGTACCGACATCGGTCCACTTGTACGGCAGCAGTATTGCCATCGCCTGGCCGCTGTTCATGACGTGTTTGGTAACTTCTTCGGTCGGGCCTTTTTCCATGGTAGCGTAGATGCGCTCAATAGCTTCGTTTTCGCCCGGCTTATCCAGGGCTTCCCGGATCTGCATCAGGGCTTCGTACCAGTCAGGTCGGAACTGCTTGTAGGCCTCCAGCATGAGGTCGGGGTACCAGCAGGTGTGGTTGCAGTGCACTACGACGTGGAAGTTTTCGACCAGCTCCTTGGTTTCGCGCAAGTTGGCGCGCCGGAAAATATACTCGTCAATAAAGTGTGCTTCGTCATAGTCTTTGACGCTGCCATCCAGTTTTAGGTAGTCTACGCCCATAGTCGCCTCCGTGGCTTTGATGCCGCCGGTAACGAGCTTGCGGTGTTCGGTCACCAGCTTTTCTGCCTGCTTGATCATTTGCAGGAATCCTTCTTCCGGGTCTCGCAGGCAGTCGGCCTGAACTACAAAAAACGGCTCATCCGGGTGGCTGACGCTCAACTTCAAAAAGGCCAACCCTTCACCGGGTCCGCGGTCTTTGGCGGCATCCGGCTCGACAATGTAGTTACGCAGGGGAATTTGCGGCGACTGCTCGGAAACATATTTTATAAACTTGCGCTTGGTCGAAATAAAAATATCTTCAGGCGTATAGTCTTTCAGCAGCGTCGTGATCGTCTGTTCGTACGACGACGTATCGCCGATGATCGGCTGGAACTGCTTCGGTTTGTCTTGGCGCGAATAGGGCCAGAGTTTGGTGCCTTGTCCGCCGGCTGTCACGATGATCTTCATAGATAGCTGTCTCCTAAATAACTCCTAAATAACAAGTACTGCTCAATTTTACAGGACTTTTGGCATTTTAACTCAGTAATCCGTCCCCGTTGCCAATTTCCCTGCGGAAATATGGCAAAAAGTTCGAAACTTTTCGGCAAAACGCTCCGAGCCGCCTATAAACGCTTTCATCAACCGAGAAAAGGTTTACAATATCACGTATCACTGAGCAAGGAGTAGTATTATGGCAGATTTGAGTTCAATTTTCAAGTCCTACGACATCCGCGGCAAAGTCGGAGAAGAGCTGACCCCTGAAATTGTCTGTAAAATCGGCCGGGCTTTCGCCGACTGGCTGCCCGAATCCGGCCCGGTCGCCGTCGGGCATGATATGCGTCCGGACTCCGAGGCCCTAGCCGCCGCGCTCATGGATGGTATCCGCCAGCAGGGCCGGGACTGCTGGGATATCGGCCTGGTGTCGAGCGATATGGTATATTTTTCGCCAGGCAAATTCCCGGAACTTGCCGGCGGCGCCATGATAACCGCCAGCCACAACCCGGGCGAATACAACGGAATTAAATTCTGCCGGGAGCAGGCCCTGCCTATCGGGTTGAGCCTTGGATTGTCCGACATCCGTGACGCAGTGCTAGCCGAGGATTTCAAACCTGCAGCTGACACACCCGGCCAGGTTACCAAAAAAGATCTGATGCAGGATTGGATAAACCATGTCGTGTCGTTTGTAGATGTCGATACCATTAAACCGTTCCGCGTCGGCATCGACGCCGGCAACGGCATGGTCGGCCATACATTCCCGCAGCTCGCCAAGCATCTGCCGATAGCAGTGGCCCCCCTCTATTTTGAACTGGACGGCACTTTCCCGAACCACGAAGCCAACCCGATGAAAGTCGAGACGCTGTCCGACTTGTCGGCACTCATACAGAAAGAGAAGCTCGACTTTGGTATCGCGTTCGATGGCGATGGCGACCGTATGGCGCTCATCGACGAACATGGTACGCCACTTTCTGGCAGTATGACCGCCGCGCTGTTAAGTGAATACGCACTGCAGAAATATCCGGGGGGTATCATTGTCCATGATTTGCGCGTCAGCCGCTCTACGCTGGAGCTAATTGAAAACCTCGGCGGCAAAACTGTACGTAGCAAAGTCGGCAACACCATCATCAAATCACTGTCACGCCAAAACGATGCCGCTTTCGGGGCTGAGATTACCGGACACTTCATGTTCCGCGACAACTATTTTGTCGATTCCGGCTTATTAGCCGCCTTGATAGCTATTGAAGTATTGTCGGAGGCAGACTTCACCTTGTCCGAGTTTGTACAGCGCTATGACATTTACAAGCACCAACCGGAAATCAACCTGCACGTCGAAGACAAACAAGCCG
Source organism: Saccharimonadales bacterium (SeqCode) (assembly GCA_041742875.1). Lineage (GTDB taxonomy): Bacteria > Patescibacteriota > Saccharimonadia > Saccharimonadales > UBA4665 > JALQUD01. Next base: position 2,969 of record JBGTNV010000028.1, read on the forward strand.
CCTTACAGGCGGTAGCAGCGAAGTTCCAGGACGCCGAACTTGACTACCTGGACGGCCTGACTGCCAGCTACCCGGACGGATGGGTAAACTTGCGCCCCAGCAATACCGAGCCGATAATGCGGCTCAACGCCGAAGCCAAAACCGACGAACGCCTGAAACAGCTGCTGGATTGCGTTATCGGGGCTGCTACGAAGCCTTGAGATTCATAACCGAAGCTCCCAACCATGTAGGACAAGTACGAAACACTTGAAAAAATAATAGACATCTCTTAAACTTACCCAGTTATACTGCGTTGATATCAAACACGCAACGAGCCTAGGGAGGCAAGTTAGGTGCTGCTGATGCCTCGATGTGGCGGATAGATAGATCTGCCTGCTTTGTCATTAGCGTTATTAGTATTACAGGTATTATCTGCCTGAGAATTTTGGAAATTAATTGTACGGGGAATATATACGTAATGAAGAGTCTTGATTTGGATGCATGTCTGGCATATCAGCAAATATTTTATAACGAAGAGGCTGGCGCATACTCGCCCTATGAATGTATTGCGGAACCTGGAAGCTATTACCCGCTTGCCTTGTCAGGAGAAATAGGGTCGCTACTGAATGCTTACTGCAAGCGGGACAGAAGCCTCAATGATTATAGCGAGGTAGTAGAGGACGAAGCCGCCGATACCTTCCTCTACCTAATCATGACGGCAAAAATTGTTAAGCCTGACGCGCCGGAAATATTGGATGGAATCAGGGAAGATTGGGCTAAGCCGCCTGAAACTATCAATGATGATGCTGAACTTATGGCAGTTTCGTGTTC
>JBGTNV010000029.1:0-9772 GCA_041742875.1 Saccharimonadales bacterium (SeqCode)
AACGACTAACGGTGTATGGCTTGACTCGCAAGGGGTAGCAGGCAACTTCTCAAACATGCCTATAACTAGTCTAGTGGTAGACCTGACCCACACCCACTTTTTCCTTCCCGGGGCACGCTCCGCGCGGCGTGACCTGCGGTCACTCCGGCTGCACTCGGCAGTCCAGTCCCCGGGAAGAAAAAAGTGCATGTGGGTCAGATAATTAGATTATCCCTGCCAGCATACTGTATAGAACCCATTTCATATCTCCTCCCGACAGTGAAAGCTATCCTGGTGAGTGCCAGGTATCAGTTCTTGGGAGGAAGTGTACCTGTAGGTACACTGACGAGTAAAACTGGTAGCTGGTGCCGCCAGGATAGTTTGTAACGGGGAGGAGATATGGAATGGGTTCATAGTGAACTATCCGAAGAGGAACGGTATGTCTGAATATCACAACAATGTAGATCCGGTCGACTCGGAGTCCAGCGCTCCGCAGCTGGAGTGTGCCGCCGCTGTCATACTCCGAAATATTGCATGTGAGTCGGCAGCACAAGCGAAACTATCAGAAGAACAATATCGCACCCTCTATCCTGACTACGAAGATGTTTGCTCGGTCGAGCCAACCGACTGCGCTGTTTGCGACAGTACCGTAATCTACAGCGGCTTCAGTGACCGGGTAGTCGCTCCAAACTGTAATAATAGCGGTTCATGCGAAGCATTTTGGAGCAGACGCTACCCCGAACATTACTTGGACCCTTACGGCAAACCGGCCATTGGTGCACTGCCATGTGCAAATTGTTGTGTCGTAGTCGAGCTGACGGAAGGTGACGAAGCAGGTCAGCTAAAAATCCGTCAGCATGGAGAGTGTGAAGTCGATCTTGCAGGGGAGCGATTTAGAAAAAGAGGCAGAAAAGAGTTTCGCAAATTGGATAGCGGCGCGTATTTAACGGCACCCGAAGCCGGTATCGAAGTATTCGACGGCGAGGCGAATAGGAGTGATCTATCGCTGGAAATTATCGACTAGTAATTTTATACTGCTTAGTGTAAAATATAATCGTTACGCACGCTCGTGTGATACCGTGTGATAAAAGGAGTCAACAGCTATGGCGAAAGCCGTCAAAGCAAACCTCAAACTAAAAATACCGGCTGGCCGTGCTTCGGCCGCTCCGCCGGTAGGCAGTACGCTGGGTCAGCACGGCGTGAATATGATGGATTTTATCAATCCGTTCAATGACGCTACCCGCGACATGCAGGGTGCTATCGTCACCGCGCATATTACCGTCTATGATGACCGTACTATGAGCTTCCGTGTAGTCGGCGCACCGACCGACGACCTCATCCGCACAAAGCTCGGCATCCAAAAAGGCTCCGGCAAGCCCAACAGCGAGAAGATTAGCAAGAAGCTGAGCCAGACCGCCCTTACCGAAATCGCCGAAGCCAAGGCAAGCGATATGAACACCGATGATATCGAAGCCGTCCGCAAGATGGTCGCCGGCACCGCCCGCAGCATGGGCGTGGAAATAGAGAGTTAACTTTATCGAAATGTAACCGAAAAAGGAGGCTCACCAGCCTCCTTTTTTAAGAAAGACATTATGAGTGAAGCAAAGAGAACCAGTCGTAGCACGGAACCACCCGCTATCAATTATGACGGGCTGGCAGAGATAATTGGCGCTGCCAATGCCCGTAGGTTGTTTGACACGATTCCTCCTGACCTGTTGGCTATGGACTTAGCCGATGTCACAGAGAACTTCAGCGGCGGATCGGTAGATGCGGCACTAACCGCCGCATACCTCCTAAGAACCCATGAGCAGCCGGATTCCAGCAAGTCAGTCTACACCGACGAGGGAGAATTGGCTCCAGCAGACTCCGTGCCGCAGATAGAGCATATAGAACAGATTGGGCAAACGGCGCTGCTGACAGAAGATTTGGTAGACAACGTAGCATAAACATGCACTATCTGGTATAATTATACACATTAATAATACATTGTGGGAGAGCGAGCAGCTCGTACGCACCACGAAAGGAGATTCTTATGGTTAAAGCCTCGGATAAATCAAAGGAAGATGCAGCCAACACAGCGGAAGAAAAGTCCGAGATCAGCACAACCGAAGAGTCAGATCAGCCCGACCAAACTTCCGCGGCTTTGGCCAAAGCCGGCAAGCGAAGCGCCAAAGCCCAGGCCGAAGCGGAAGCAAGAGAGGCCAAAGAAGCCCGGAAAGTCCTGAGTGATGAGGAAAAAGCCGAAGCCGCCGCCAGGCCGAAGCAGACCGCCAAGCCGACCAGGCCGCGTGTTGAGCGCCAGGGCAAGAAATTCCGCGAAGCCGCCAAGCTCGTCGACAGAACTAAAACGTACAGCCTGAAAGAAGCCGTCGACCTGGTCAAGAAGACCAGTCCGGTCAAATTTGATGCCAGCGTAGAGGTACACATCAACCTGAACGTTGACCCTCGCCACGCCGACCAGAACATCCGCGATAACCTCGTACTGCCTGCCGGTACCGGCAAAACCGTCAGCGTCGCCGTGTTCGACGATGAGATTAAAAATGACGGGAGCCAAGGTGCAGACATCACAGGCGTCGAGACTATCACCAAACTCCTGGACAAAGGCGAGCTAAACTTCGACATCCTGATCGCCACACCGGCCCAGATGCCGAAGCTCGGTAAATACGCCCGTCTGCTCGGCCCGCGCGGCCTAATGCCGAACCCGAAAAGCGGTACGGTCACGACAGACATCGCCAAAGCCGTCCGCGAGGCCAAAGCCGGCCGCGTCGAATACCGCGTCGACAGCACCGGTATCGTCCACCTGCCGGTCGGAAAAGTCAGCTTCTCAGCTGCCGACTTACTACAGAACGTCCAGGCCGTCCTAGCCAGCGTCAAAGGCAACAAACCGGCCAGCGTCAAAGCCAGCTATGTAAAGGCCATCCACCTCAGCACCAGCATGGGCCCGTCTATCTCTATCGCAATTAGTGAAGTGTAGACGGTGTAACAATGGCAGAGCTTGCCGGCGGTGTAGTAGGGGATTTCCCTTACGGCCGAAAAACCGATGCTGACTAGTTGCTCGCCTATTCGTCCAGTTTTCCCTTGTTAATGACATACTTTGATCTCCAGAGCATAAGCAGCGTAAAGTTGTGGTTTTTGCTAATTGCTTGCCTAGCTATGCCAAAAAACCGTACAATGTATGTAACTTACGGAGGGGACTATGGGGGTTTATAGCAATACGCAGATTATAGAGGCGATCGATGACGGCCATATCGTCTGCGTGCCTTTTAACCCGAAGCATGTGGCGCACGCCAGCCTTGATGTAACACTCGGACATTATTACTTCCGGACGGAGCGCAGCGGCTACCATACTCTCTACAACCCTTTCGATGAAGCCGACGTAAATCGGTATTTTGGCGGCGTGAAGCAGGCTATCCCCCATGGCGAGTGGTGCTGGGAAAGTGGCAACCTACCCGTGCAAGGCATACCTTTGACACACCCGATTATTCCGCTCAAACCTGGGGAGCGGATTTTAGCACATACCCATGAATTTTTTGGCATCCTGCCACCAGGAGCCTATGAGCTGAAGTCACGTTCAAGCTGGGGAAGGAACGGGATTGCCGTCTGTTTCGACGCAGGATGGGTTGACCCGGGATATACTAATCGGCTTACATTGGAAATCTTTAACCTCAACCAACACGAAACCGTACTGTTACCGGTCGGTGAACGTATCGCCCAAGCCATATTTCATACAACCGGACCCGTAACAGGCAGCTACGGTGAGGGCAGAGATCAGGGTTTCAGCGGTAAGTACCAGAGCGGCACCAAAGTTCAGAACCTCATCGACAATTGGACGCCCGAGCAAATGCTTCCGCGGGCCTACAAAGACAAACGCTCTGTGCCGGAGCCTATCAAAGGTTTAAAATCATTGTGAGCGTGACCGGCAGCACCTACGACAACCCCATGGCACGTTCAGAAAGAAAGGTGACTGATATGAGCAAAAGTACCGGGACATTCATCGTTTTGGAAGGCACGGACGGATCAGGCAAGGGAACACAGTTCCGACTGTTGGCCGAACAACTGCGCGAGGCTGGCCATGATATTGTACAGTTTGATTTTCCCCAATACGACGAGCCGTCGAGTTATTTTGTCAAGCGGTACTTAAATGGAGAATATGGCGACGCTGAGGCAATCGGGCCTTACACCGGGTCTCTTTTCTATGCACTTGATAGGTTTGATGCCGCTGAACGTATCCGTCAAGCGCTGGACAATGGCTCGGTCGTACTAGCCAACCGGTTTACGGCTTCCAATATGGCCCACCAGGGTACGAAGCTCCGCACCGCCGATGAACGGCGCGGCTACTTTATCTGGCTGGATAACTTGGAGTTTGAAACGCTGAAAATCCCGCGGCCCGATTTGAATATCGTACTGCGGGTACCGGCCGACATCGCCCAAACATTGGTTGACCGGAAAGCGGCTCGCGGCTATACCGACAAAAAACGTGACCTGCACGAGGCCGACCTGGGCCATTTGGAGCGGGCTGTCGAGGTCTACGATGACCTCTGTCAATTATTCCCGAAAGATTTTTCCCGTCTCGATTGCGTCCGGAGCGGCAAGTTACTGAGCATCGAGGCTATCAACAAGCTGGTACGTGAGAAAATCCAGCCGTTGCTCCCGAAATTACCTCACGGACGTCCCAAAATGGCAGCAGAACAAGTATCGCGTCCGTCGCCATCCGTAACTGAACCGGCACCGGCCAACGACGAGGGCAAGCAAACCCCGTCCGACGCCGGAAAGGGTACGAATACCGGCCAGAAATCGCCGCCGCCTCCGTCGGACGACAATCCTTACATCATCAAATCAGATAACACATACCGGATTACGCCCGAAGGCGAACACTATCTGGATCAGGCTGTCACAAATCGAACCGCTAATGTCTACAGCTTCACCGGCAGCCTGTCTTCGGCTACTATTGCCGCCGCCATGGCTCGGCTTAGCCGCCGCCAAGACGACATGCGCATTACGATACTTGACGAATTCGCCCACGCCCGGACAAAAGACGGCCGCATGGACGAGCGGCTCCTGCATCGCGTCATTACGGCTTACGGCGATGATTCCGTACAGCAACTAGCCGGCCTGCACATGGTAGTCGAGGACGCCAGCAACCTGCTAACAAAAAAACTTGAGTGGGGCAGACTGGCTTCGTATCTGGAGCAATCTACACGCTATATATACTACGACCAAAAAGACGCCGATGGCAATTACAAATACTACACTCCGAAGCATTTCGACCCGGCGACAACGCAAGCCTACCGGCAAGCGATGGACAGTATGTTTGCCAGCTATTCGAATCTGGTGCGGCAGCTAACCGACTATGTCCGCGAACACTCCGGCGTACCGGAAAGCGAGCGCGATACAGCCTGGAAAGGAGCTACACGGGCACAGGCTTGCGATGCAGCAAGGCCGGTACTGCCCGTTGCCACCAAATCGACTGTCGGTATTTTTGCCTCCGGCCAGGCGCTTGAAAGTCTGATCATGCGCTTATTGGCCGACGAACTGCCGGAAGCCCGGCAAACCGGCCGCAAACTCCTGACCGAGGGCCGCAAAATCATACCGGCATTCCTGGAGCGGGCCGACAAACCGGAGCGCGGAGGCGCCATGACCGCATACTTTGCCAACACCAGGCACCAAGTACGCGATTTGGCTGACCGGTATCTTGCGAGCCGCCACAGCACCGCCCAAGCCGCCGGCGCCGAACTACTCGACGTATGGCCGCGTAACGAACTCGACCTGGTACCGGACATGTTGTACGAGCACAGCAGTATGCCGCTGCGCGAGCTACAAACCGAAATAGCCGGTTGGCCATACGACCGGAAAGTGAAAGCCCTGAAGGCTTACATGGGTGAACGCTTGAACCGCCGCCATCGGCCGGGAAGAGCGCTGGAAAAAGCCCACTACAGCTGGGACATCGTCTGTGACTACGGCATCTTCCGAGACCTGCAACGGCACCGCATGGTCGACGACCTGCAATGGCAGTCATTATCACCGCGTTTGGGATTTGAAACACCAAAGCTTGTCGAAGAGGCCGGCCTGGATGAACTCTTCGAATCCTGCTTCGATATCTCTTTGCGATTGTTCAGCTTACTCCAACAGAACGGCTACTCTCTGGAAGCTCAGTATGCCACACTGCTTGGACACAATATGCGCTGGAAAGTCACCTACAACGCCCGTGAAGCCTTCCATCTGCATGAGCTGCGGACCAGCCCGCAAGGACATCCCGGCTACCGCAAGCTAGTCCTTCAGATGCACGAAAAAATCAGCCAGGTCCACCCCCTCCTGGCCGAAGCTATGCTGTTCGTCAACCAAGACGAAGACCCGGAACTAACCCGCCTCGCCGCCGAGCGCTACACCCAATACAAACTCCAGCAGCTTGACCAAGTGAACCGCCCTAAGAACGACTAGCTGGAAAATTGCAGCACTACCACAACCCAGCCATATAGACACCGTGCAAGACCGAAACGCGCTTGACTTACATGAGCACTTTGTAGTTTATTAGGATTTGAAACATTCCCAGCTTTAGAAGCGTATTACGATACATATCCTCAATACGCAAACCCGGAGGATTTCGCACAATACCCTCAGCTGAATCCGGCTATTCCTGTTAGCGCATTAGGCGCGGTTTTAGCACATCACACCATACGGGCCTCGCCTGGCTGACCCACACGCACTGAACCCATTGCATATCTCCTACCAACAGTGAAAACTATCCTGGTGATTGCCGGGTATCAGTTCTTGGGAGGAAGCACACCCTTTCTGGTGAATAAGTGTACGCTGACGAGTAAAACTAACGCCTAGTGGTGCCAGTGTGGGTTGAATCGGGATGGGAGATGTGCGATGGGTTCTTACTATCTGCCGGCATTGACTTGCCAGGGCACAGGCGTACAATACTTACGTAGATTTTAACTATGGAAGACCTCCTCAGAAAACTAGTCGCATTTCCGACGACAACCGGAAATGCCGCAGCGATGCACGAGCTGCTAAACTTTGTAGCTGGTTTTGTTGAACAGCGCGGCATGCATGTTGAGTGGATTGAGTCAAACGGCTTTGAATCATTTGCTGCTACTACCAAGCCAGGCTACAAAACACCAAAAGTGCTATTGGCGGCGCATGCTGATGTTGTGGCGGCCGACGACGAGATGTTCAGCTTACTCAAAGAGAACGGCGCATATATCGGCCGCGGTGTACTCGATATGAAATTTGCGATTGCCGCTTATCTGCAAATCATAGATGAAATTCAGTCTAACCTGCAAGATTACGATATCGGCCTGATGATTACATCCGACGAGGAAGATGGCGGCCGTAACGGCACTGCGAAACTGGTAGATAAAGGGTACATACCCCAGGTCTGCATCCTGCCCGATGGCGGCGACGACTGGCAAATACAGACCGCATCAAAGGGCATACTAGTGTATGACATAAGCGTTACAGGCAAGTCATCCCACGGATCACGGCCTTGGCTAGGGGAGAATGCACTCATAAAATTGGTCAGCTTACTGGACGAAATCTCCGCGCTTTTCCCGAAGCTCCAGAACCCCGATACAAACACGCTTAGCCTGACTCACATGACCGGCGGCGGCAAATCATTAACTCAAATACCGAGCAAAGCCCGCATGGTTATTGACGTCCGGACGGTCAACCACCAAGAATACGCCAGAATACACGATGAAATCATGCGCCTTTGCAAACGACGGAGAGCTACGTGTACCGTGATAAGCGACGGCGCACCCACCAGCTTCAGTCTTGACGATCCCTTAATTGCCCCATACGCTGGGCTCGTGACTAAAGTTACCGACATCCCAATGCAAGGGTTTTTCACTATGGGCACGAGCGACGCCCGTTATTTTGTCCCGTACGGAGTGCCCTGTATCCTGGTCTACCCACTGGGCGGCAACCATCATGCTGCCGGTGAATGGATTGATGTCAACGCGTTCGAACAGTTCAAGCAAATTACTAAAAGTTACCTGGATGAGGTTGCGGTAGTCAAGAAAAATGCAACATACCGTCCGTCTGCCCAACTTACTCAATCCGGCACAAACAGGACCATGCATCAACCCGAGGATAGCCACGAAGATAGTCCCATATTGACAGCAGTGTAATATTCCGGTAGAATACAGCTTGATTGCCAAAGACCGTGGCGGCCGCGCGAAGAATGTTACGAAGTATTTGAAGAATATATTTACGAATAGTATTTTGTGCAGAGCTTAATTATGCTACCGAGGTATAAACAAACGTATACTGATTATAGCGAATGTTTATAACGTCTTTGGATAAAACCGGAGGCGTTTTTGTTTGGCAATACAACCACCAGGACCAAGGTCGAAGGTTCTGTAACCTATTCCGAGAGGAAAGCTTATGGCTCTAACAAAGAACAAGAAAAACGAAGTCGTCGCCGAAGTCACTGAGTTATTGCAGTCATCCAAAATGACCGTAATTACCAAGTACGAAGGTACGACCGTAAAAGCATTGCAGTCACTCCGGCGAGAAGCCCGTGGCAATGGCACCCAGGTCAAGGTCGTCAAAAACCGCTTGGCTATCAAGGCTATCGAAGCGAACGAAACTATGAAGGGCATGGACACCGGCGCGCTGACAAGCAAGCTGCAAGGCATGCTGCTGTACGCCTTCAATGCCGAAGACGAAGTTGCGCCAGCCCAGGCTATCGCCGCTTTCGCCAAAAAGAACCCGACGCTCGCATTCGTCGGCGCTATCACAGCCGACGGCAAATTCCTGGACGCCGCCGAAGTCAAGACGCTGGCCAGCCTGCCAAGTAAGGCGCAGCTGATTGGCAGCCTGGTTACCACGCTGCTTGTACCGGTCAACGACACGGTCAATGCGCTATCAGGCAACCTCCACAGCCTGCTGGACGGCATCGAAGCCAAAGCAGCATAGGCTGTCTTCTAAAAACCTATGCTCCGGTAAGCCCAAAGGACTCAAAAAGGCCCACGCTGCCCAAGAGAGATCCCCTGAGAGAGATCCCCCAAGAGAGATCCAAGATACACAAGAGACTCCAGGAGACTCAAGATATAATTTTCGATTAATTTTTACAAAGGAGAAATTTCCCATGGCAGACCTAAAGAAACTTGCCGAAGACCTGACTAAACTAACCGTGCTTGAAGTCAACGAGCTGAAGAACATCCTCAAGGACGAGTACGGCATCGAACCGGCAGCAGCCGCTGTTGCCGTAGCCGCCCCGGCCGGCGGTGACGCTGCGCCCGCTGAAGACGAGAAAGCTGAATGGGATGTCGTCCTGAAAGACGCCGGCAGCCAGAAGGTTGCCGTCATCAAAGCCGTCAAAGAGCTGACAGGCTTAGGACTCGGAGAGGCTAAAGCGGTTGTTGACGGCGCTCCAAAGACCGTGCTTGAGAAGGCCAAGAAAGAAGACGCCGAAAAGGCCAAGAAGGCTCTTGAAGACGCCGGCGCAACCGTCGAACTAGCCTAATCGTACCCTGGCCGCAAAAAACCGCCCATCGCATAATGCGGCAAGCCCGATAGCTGGCCCAGGACAGTCAGGTACAACGAGTATGGGGCGATATGCGCAGGCCGCAAGACTTGTGCATATCGCACACCGCTTATCGTTAATTGCTGGCTTATCCACAGAAATACCGTGATTTTTGACTTGACTTGTAAAACATGATACGTTTATGGGGAAGCGCCAGAAAAATATTTAGAGACAATTAGAGAAATTTAAATAAAAGTATTCGGCTTCTTATAAAGAGAGACAACTATGGCAGAAGTACCAGAAAAACAAATAAAAAGGCTC
>JBGTNV010000030.1:0-3772 GCA_041742875.1 Saccharimonadales bacterium (SeqCode)
TACGGCCAGAACATTGCCGGTGAATCGATCGGCATGAGCCGGACAGTCTACGTTGCCGCCAGCGCCGCCGACTACGACGGCGACAACATCCCCAACACCGAAGAAAAGTGCCTGGCGGCAGAACCCGCCAACATCGATGCCGACCGTGACGGCATAGACGACGCCTGCGATCCCGAGATCACCGAAGCCGCGCCCATCCCAACCGACACCACCCCTCCAATCGTAGCCGGTACTCCAGCCCGCGATCCCGACCACGGCGACTGGTACACGTCCGACGTCACCATCAATTGGAGCGCTTCCGATCCCAGCGGGCCTGCTGATCCCACCGACCCAGACTCTCCTACCTCCCCCAGCAGCGGCACACCAACCCAACCAGCTCCGACTATCGCCAACCTCGAAGGCAACCACACCTACACCAGCCAACCAAGCTGCGACCCGACAGGCAACTGCGCTACCGGCAGCCTGGCCCTAAAGCTGGACAAGGCCGCGCCGACTGTAGACTTTGTGCTGAGTTCCGCCCCCTCCGCTGACGGCTGGCACAACGGCCCGGTCACCATTACGTTCATCTGCCATGACCCGGTTCCGGCAACCGGCGGAGCCAGCGGTATCGCTACCTGCTCTGAACCGGTCACGGTCACAGACGGCAGCACCATCATCACCGGCACGGCCACCGACCATGCCGGCCATTCGTCCAGCATCAACGCCATCATTGCTATCGACCAGGACAAACCGACCGTCACGCAGACAATCGCTCCATCTGCCAATCCTGCTAGCTGGCACAATACTGACGTTACCGTTACACCGGAGTGCGCGGACGAACCTTCGGGTTCCGGCATCGCTGACTCCGGCTGCAGCCCACCCGTCACACTCACAGCCGAAGGCATCGGGCAGAGCGTTACGAGCACTGCTACCGACCGGGCGGGCAACACCGCCAGTGCCACGGCACATATTAGCATCGACAAGGCCGCCCCTACTCTCGGTAGCCCAGCCTGGAGCGCCAATCCCAAAGCTTCCAGCAGCACAAGCAGCCTGACAATTCCAGTGTCTGAAAACTTGTCTGGTGTTGCCGAAGCCGAATACTTCCTGGGCGATACTGATCCCGGGCAGGGCAATGGGGCGACTATGGCAGTAAGCGTGGGTGATGGTGGCGTGAGCGGTAGTATCGGTACCAGCTTCGGCACCGATTTCCCCACCGGCGTCTACAAGGTATCGGTCCGGGCTAAGGATGCGGCTGGCAACTGGAGCGCCGTAACCAGTGACTACCTGGTAGTCTACAGTCCGGACGGTGTGCGTATGACGGGCAGGAAGGCTCTCGTGCCGTCGCTGGCCAACGGTGACGTGTTACCTGGTTTGAGTAGTACTGGTAGTACCGACGACGGTGTCCGCTCTGTCCCGACAAGGTTCGGCTTCAACGTCCGTTACGACAATAACGGAAGCATCCACAAGAACAGTGATTTCCAGTTCAGCTACAATACCGGCAGCAAGTGCCACAAACCGGCTGAAGCTCAGAATTGCCATAGCTTCGACTTGAATGCTACGAGCATCGCCTGGCTGACCACGCAGGGTACGAACAACAGCACTGGTATATTCCAGGGTACGGCCAGGTTGGAGGCGGATGGGGTGGTGAGTACGGTGCTGTTCCGGCTGACTGGTGTGGATGGGGAGCGGTTGAGTGCTACTAGCCAGGATCGGTTGACTTTGAGGGTGTTCAGTGCTGGGGATGATCCTAATACTGCCGTGCCTGCCTATCGGGTGGATGGGGAGGTTTTGAGGGGGAATGTAAAGGTTCGTGGACAATAATCCGAGAAAATAGAGCGTAGGCGTGGGGTACAATAAAAGCATGAAAAAACCAACGATTCAGGAAAAACCAAAAACCAATAGAAGAAAATCGATAATTATAGGCGTGGGCTTAGTGCTTGCGGTAGCGGCTATCGGTTTAGGCGGGGTTAAGCTTGAGGCACAGAGTGACGCGAGACGGTTTGCTGAGGCAGAGACAAAAAAAAATATCGCGCTAAATCAGCTTGTCAGTAGGCTCGGCAGCCCTACGAAGATAGAGAATTTGAACGTTTGCTATGATGCGGAGCAAGAACCGTACAACAGCGGTAAACTCTGGTGCAGGGTCAGCTCAGCCGCGTTTTACACCGAACAAAAGTACTCCGACAAAAAGGTTGAAGGATTGATGTTAGAAATCATTCGGAATAACTCTTGGAAGACTACCGATCAGCGAGCGGCTGCCGTAGAATTTGAAGCCGTTACTGGTCTGCCGTGCCAGCTTCAAGTTGACAGGGGCAGGTTTGCGACCCATCCAAGCTACAGGTTCAGTCCTGTTGAAGATGCTCAGTTAGCTATTATTCTAGTCTGCTCTGACCGGGCAAAGGCTAAACATTACGAATATATACCGTGAGTGAATAAAAACTCAGCCACCGTAGCCGCTACGAATAGCCCACAGCTCAAGGCTGGATAGATTCGTAAGTTATTGGGGATCTTGATGTGGAATAAGCCTAAAAACCGAGAACTGCCAGAACTAATGCCTATAGCGCTATAATGAGCGGAGGATGAAGATTAGCAGGCTAACGCGGGACTATGCATAACGGAAAAAACTTGGCTGAAGTACGCGGGGCGGAACATGGTAATGCCCCCCGCGTTGCCATTGTCCACGACTGGCTGGTCGGCGGCGGCGCCGAACGGGTAGTGTTCGAACTGCACCGCATGTTTCCCGAGGCACCCATCTACACGTCGTACTGCACGGATGAATGGCGGCAGCGGCTGGATGGCAAAGTTGTCACCGGCTTCTTGCAGCACTGGCCGTTTTCACGCTTGCGCAAATTCCTACCGGTATTGCGGATCTGGTGGTTCACGCATTTGGATTTCAGTGGTTATGACCTGGTGATAAGCAGCTCTGGTAACGGCGAAGCGAAAGGTATCCGGGTTCCAAAAGACATCACACATGTCTGCTACTGCCATTCGCCGACACATTTTTACTGGCGGCACTACGAACAGTACCTGAGCCACCCCGGATTCGGCATATTCGACCCGTTAGCCCGGCTTGGACTGAGGCTTCTGGTCGGCCCACTTCGAAAGTGGGATCTCAAAGCATCGGAACGGCCCGATTTTTTCATCGCCAACTCTACCCATATCCAATCCGATATCAAAAAGTACTACGGCCGCGATTCTACGGTCATCTATCCGCCCGTCGACACCGTCCGGTTCCAAAACCATCAATCAACAGGCGCTGAAGACCCTCAAAATCCCAATAGTCAACCACCTGCCCCGGCACGCTCCGGCTTCATAACCGTCGGCCGCCTGACCCCTGCAAAACATACCGATATCATCGTACAGGCCTGTAACGAGCTCAGCTTGCCATTACTGGTAGTCGGCCGCGGTCCGGACTACGCGAGACTGCGCAAACTCGCCGGACCAAGCGTCAGCTTCCTGACCAACGCTTCCGATGAAGACGTCGCCGAAAAAATGGCCACCGCACAAGCCTTATTGTTCGCCAGCCATGACGATTTCGGCATTACCCCGATCGAAGCTATGGCAGCCGGCACGCCCGTCATCGCCTATCAGGCCGGCGGCGCCCTCGACTACATACGGCCCGGCCAAACCGGTGAATTCTTCCCCGAACAAACCGCCGACTCGTTAGCCGAAGCCCTCCAAGCCTTCGACCCCTCCCGCTATGACCCAACCCGCATCCGACAAGCCGCCGAGCAGTTCTCCGTTGAACAGTTTTCTTCCAAGATGAATGACTTTATAGATACTGCGCTGCGAATTT
>JBGTNV010000031.1:0-2389 GCA_041742875.1 Saccharimonadales bacterium (SeqCode)
TTGAGGCGGCGGATAGTTTCAGCGGCGTCTTCCTGCGCAACTTGCCGGATGTCCACATCTATCAGGATGTCCGCGCCATACTGCTTCTTCACACGCATATAGATATTTATTATCGGATTGTCTACGGTGACGACAATAGCCAGCTTGGGGTAGACGTCATGCGCCTGCCGCAACGCCCGTACTTCGCGTGCCTGCCGCTCTTGTATGAATCCGGCCAGTTCTTTGCCGTTCAGTAATTTCATGCTGCTATTGTAGCAGTTGCGACTAAGGTTAGATGTATAATACTGGTATGAAAACATATCTTATCCAGCAAAAGATCCAGCCGCTCGTCAACCAATATGCCGTATACGAAGCCGGCGGCGACGGCCAGCAGGGCGCCATGGTAGCTTTTGCCCAGCAAAAGCGTCTGGCTCTCAAAGAAAAGATTACGATGTATGCCGACGACAGCAAGCAGCAGGTAGCATTCGAACTTCAAGCACGGCAAGTCATTGACTTAGGCGCCCGCTACGACGTACGCGACACTGAAGGCAACCTGCTGGGTACACTGGGCAAAAACTTCAAGGCTTCACTGCTCAACAGCACCTGGAATGTCTTTCTTCCTGGCGAAGAAACGTCTCCCGTCCTGGTAGTACGCGAACGCAGCCAGGGACTAGCCATCGCCCGCCGTATCTGGGGATTCGTGCCATTTATCGGCGAGTTTCCGTTTTTCATGAAGTACCATTTCGATTTCACCGATCCGGCTAGCGGCAACATCGTCGCCACCTACAACAAAACCACCACCTTCCGCGACCACTACCGACTGACCATCCAGGACGAGGCGGCCGGCATCATTGACTGGCGCGTGTTCGTTTCGCTCGGTGTTATGATGGACGCCTTGCAGAGTCGCTAGCGATTTACGTCGTTGGCTGTCACTAACTAGCCAGTCTCGCCAGCCGAGCTGGTCAGAGCTAGTCAGGGTTAGTCGGGCAAATCGAGCTTGCGTGTCAGCCGCTGGCCGTTTATGTCACGCATCTCACCGGTAGCGATAAGGACAATGTCAATAATGTACCATAAACCAAGGCCGCCAAAAGTAATGAGCTTCAGGATGCCGGTGCCGATTTTTCCCATATAAAACCGGTCCACACCAAACCACCCGACCAATACACTCAGCCCCAACGCGACGAAATAATTCCGACGGTAAGGTTGCTGCGACGGCCCGCCTGCCCCGCCTACAAGTTCCGATTGTTGAGCTGGCGGCTCGACCGGCGTTCGTTCTGATGATTGTTGAGAATTTTGTTCCATGCTTCCATTCTACACCACGCACACATACATCACGCACCACTTGCGTAAACAGAGGTAATTTGCTAATCTACGTTCGTTGAATCAGTCTATGTCTCAACAGCTTTCCGGGCCAGTAGCTCAGCTGGTTAGAGCACCTGCCTCTTAAGCAGGGTGTCGAGGGTTCGAGCCCCTCCTGGCCCTCCAGCATTGCAAATATGTACTACATATGTTTATGCAGTACGATGAAGCCTGAATATGAAAAATTCCGAGGTGATCGTACTACTTCAAAAGAACTTACTGCAGTTCGAATACCATCCGTCATGAAAGACGAAGCAAAGATAATCGCTGACGGTGAAGGTGATTCATTGTCAGGACTGTTAATCGAAGGTCTTGCGCGAGTTATCGAAGATCGTCGTAATGATCCTAATTATGCCGATAATTTGCGGCGTACTGTCCAAACCCAAGTAGATGAATTAGAGGCACGGCTATCTAAGATCAAAGTGCTACAAGAAAGCCTTACGCCTGAACCTGACCAAATATAGCTGCAGGTGCGACAGCACCTGCAACAGCCTTCCAAGCCATGAGTTTCTAACTTTGAATCCGGACATTTCCTACTGAATGCTAATATGCTGTCCACTATGACAAAGGCAGGCATGATTACCCTACTGTAGGTTATACTAAAAATACAGACAGAAAATGTGGTGGTCTGGGCCTGGCCGGCTCTGCTAACAGGTTCAAGCTGCTCCTAAAGGCCACGACTGTTTTGTTGGGCGTACCGCAAATAGTATGGAATATCATTTCCGGGGTAATTGTGCTGCTGCTTGGCTTGCACTTGGTTTTTACCTGGTTATGGGAAAAACTCATGGGGTTGTTTGCTATCTCTGATATACTAGGGCCATGAAGAAGGAGACTGTCAAAATCGTATTGCCGATTCTACTGGTCACCGTTGCTGTTGTTACCGTATTCTTTATTACCCGCTCCCAGAATCAAGGCGAAACCGCCACAACACCTTCTTCTAACGGGCAAAGCGACGATCCGCTGACCGTACAACTGACTACCGCTAAAAGCAGCTACAAGTATGGCGATACCGTGATATTCAACACGACGATCCGCACCAATACCGACTCTC
>JBGTNV010000032.1:0-6716 GCA_041742875.1 Saccharimonadales bacterium (SeqCode)
ATACATCTGCTACACCAGCAACAGATACTGATGCAGAAAACAGTACTGATACATCGGTTGCTCCGCCAGTTGCAGACTCGTCCTCGGAACCAGCATCCGATTCAACAAGTTCAACCTCTGACACCAGTCCTTCTTCTAATCAACTACCCGCATCGTCTTCGGATTCAACCTCTGACACTATCTCCGGCACTGACTCCGGTACTGTATCCGACACTACACCCGGCTCTGCTTCTGATGATGCGGTTCCTGAAACATCGGCCGGCTCCTCAAATGCCTCCTCAAATGACCCGACAAATGATAAGCCTTCAGGCAGTACTGATTCTACAGCTACAGCTGACGTTGATCCAGTTTCCGACACTACCGACGCTACCTCTGATACGCCGCCCGCTGGGCCGACTCCTGCGGACAATATTGACGATCCGTCAGAGCCGCAGCAATCAGCGGGCAGGTAGCGTATGTTTAGCGAGAAATTGCAATTTTCCAGGGAGCGGCTGGAGTTCCTCTACTCCGTAGGCTTGTTGGTACTGATTCCAATTCTGGTGGTCGCTAACACATTGATCCTGATCGTGGCCATTCGCGGCGATTTCGATACGGAGTTGCGCCGGAAAGCGGCGCTGGCCAACGCGGTTATCGCCGAATCGGTCAAGCCGAATCTGGATGATGCGACAGCTATGCAAGCGCAAGTTGACAGCTACGTAAAAGCTAATCAGGAGCTTCGGCAAGTCAGCATTGCCGTGCCCGATGACGGGCAGCGCTTCCGGGTAGTGGCTTCTACCGACCTGCAGACGGTTGGTGCGGCGAACGCCGATTTTCAAATGCTGGCCGTCGCCAGTAGTAAAAAGACCGTAGCCCAGGATATTGATGCCGGTAACGGTGAGCGGTTCTGGAGCGTTATCAGTCCGGTCGTAGCGGGTTCGGGTTCCGGCGTGCAGGCGGTTATTTCTACCCAGGTCTCGTCCAAGCAAGCTGACGCACTGATCGGCGGTACGCTGCTGCGCTCTCTGGGAGTAGTTGCCGCCACGGTGCTGATAATCGTCCTATTGCTGCTAAACCATTTCAAATTCGTGCAATACGCCTTGCTGTTTCGCAAGCTCAAGGAGGTTGACCAGCTCAAAAACGACTTCCTGTCGGTGGCTACTCATGAATTACGCGCGCCGATGACGGTCATAAAGGGAAACATTGAAAATTTGGTGGACGGAATAACCGGTACGGTCGATGAGCGTGGGAAAGAGTCACTGCTTACGATGTCGGCCGAAACCGACCGTTTGAACAGCCTGGTCAATGATCTGCTGAACGTATCGCGGCTGGAGCAAGGCAAGATGTCCTACAATATGGAAATCGTCGATGCGCGCGAAGTGGTGGAAAAGCTCGTCAAGCAGTTTACGGCAAAAGCAGAGGACAAGGGTTTGACGATAAGCTATGTATCGCCGCCTGAACCGGACTTGGTCAATGTTGACCGCGGGCGTTTGATTGAGATCATGACAAACTTGATCGACAATGCTATCAAGTATTCGCGACAGGGCACGGTGGTGGTCAGTCACAAGGATACTCCCGAGTCGGTACGGGTTTCGGTGCGCGATACTGGGATCGGCATTTCCGCAGCAGCCCGGGAACGTCTCTTTAGCCGGTTTTACCGCGTACAGACCGACCAGACCAAGGGTATTCCCGGTACGGGGCTGGGGTTGTGGATTATCAAGCAGTACATCGAGCATATGCAGGGAAAGATTAGTGTGGATAGCTTGGAGGGAGTCGGTACTGAGTTTGTGGTTGAATTCCCCCGGACACAACAAGAAAAACTTTCAGAACAGCTACAAGAGAAACAGCAAGATAAGCCACACGAAAAAACACCAGAGGAGCCGCAAGCGTAAGTGTTTACCAAAAGGCTAATTGTCAAGTTTGCGGCGTGACGCTCGGCATGCTACACTCAAGAAGCTTAATAATTTTAAATATACAGAGTGCGGGGAGAGAACTAGCTCTTTGATCCGCCGGCAACCTATCGTTTCATATATCGTTTATGTAAATGGCAAGGTGCTCCATCTAGCCCGCCGTCCGCCGGGGAAGATGTTTTACCTCAAAATATCCTTCTTCCCGTGGATTTGCGGGGGAAGGATATTTTTATGTCAAAAACCAATAAACATTTGTCGAATTGGAAATAGAGAAATAAGCTGGTTGTAATTGGTTAATGTTTAATTACAAATTTAAGAGCATAGGAGAATCATGTGTCGAGTACAATGTTATTTACCAGTGAGTCAGTCTGTGCCGGCCATCCTGACAAGATCTGCGATGCCATCAGCGATGCGATTGTCGACGCTGTCTTGGCGCAAGATCCGACGAGCCGTACCGGTATTGAAACCGTAGTCGGCGCTAACCAGATCTGCTTGTTTGGCGAGATAAAGACTTCTGCTAAGATTGATTTTGAAACCATTGCCCGAGGAAAAGTGCGGGAACTTGGCTATACCAACCAAACCTGGGGCTTCGGGCCGGAATCAAGTTTCAGTAACGATGTGCATCAGCAGTCGCCGGAAATTAGCTTAGGGGTTGACCGCGCCGACGAGGTTGGCGCCGGCGACCAGGGTATGATGTTCGGTTATGCCTGCGATGAAACACCGGAGCTAATGCCGCTGCCGATTACGCTGGCACACGCGTTGACCCGCCGTATTGATGATGCCCGCAAAAGCGGCGAGTTAGCCTGGCTGCGGCCGGACGGCAAGGCCCAGGTGACCGTGCGATACGAGGACGGCAAACCGGTTGCTGTCGAAAAGCTGGTCGCGGCGGTGGCGCATGACGAAAAAACCAGTGCTGATCAGGTTCGTGCCGATGTCATAGCGCATGTATTCTCGCCGGTCTTGAAGAAGTACGGTCTGGAATTGCCAGGCGATGAAGATATCGTTGTCAACGGCACCGGCCTGTGGCACATCCCCGGTCCGGAATCCGACGCCGGCCTGACCGGCCGTAAAATCGTAGTCGATACTTATGGCGGCTACGCACGTGTCGGCGGCGGCGCCTTCAGTGGTAAGGACCCGTCCAAAGTTGACCGGTCCGGCGCTTACGCCGCCCGCTACATTGCCAAGAATATCGTGGCCGCCGGCTTGGCTAGCAAATGTGAAGTCGGCCTGGCCTACGTCATCGGCCAGCCGTTGCCGCTCATGCAAACTATCGAAACTTTCGGTACGGCTACGGTCAGCGATGAAGAGCTCCAAGCCTTCAAAGATAAGCTTATCGACACCAGCGTCAAGGGTATTATCACCACGCTTGACCTGGCGCGTCCGATCTATTCGGCTACCAGCGCTTACGGACACTTTGGTGACAAGGATTTGCCTTGGGAGAAAATCGAAAAAGTCGTTTAGCGTAGGAAAAGTGCAGGAAAGCTATGATCTCGTGCGTGTCGGGCTGGGCTTGCCTATTTTGGAAACAAGATAAGATCCTGTAACTCAGGGGGTAAAAAGCCTTTGGGATGTTTGAAGCCGGATTCCCACTTCGTACCCCGGCCGTAGCCGAGGTCTTTCATGAGGGTGGTGGGGGCGTTGCGGATATGCAAGGGGACAGGCAGGTCCGGGTGTTGTCTGGCGGCTGCCTGGGCGGCGGACATAGCCTCGGTTATTTCGCGGGATTTGGGAGCTTTGGCCAGGACGGTGGCGCAGTGGTAGAGGACGTACTGGCATTCCGGCAGGCCGGTACGCTCCACGGCCTGAAAGGCTGAAACTGCCAGGTTAAGCGCCGCCGGTGCGGCGATGCCGATGTCTTCGGAGGCAAAGATTACCATCCGGCGGGCGATAAACTTCGGGTCTTCGCCGGCTTGCAGCATCCGGGCCAGGTAGTAGAGGGCGGCGTTGGCGTCAGAGCCGCGCAGCGATTTGATGAAGGCGCTGATGACGTTGTAGTGCGTCTCGCCCTTTTTGTCGTAGCCGGGCAGGCGGGTCTGGGCGGCCAGTTCAACCGCAGCCGGGGTAATCGGTGTATTGTTGGAGAGCCGGATGGCCAGTTCCAGGTTGCCGAGGGCGACGCGGGCATCGCCGCCGGACAGTTCGGCTAGCAGGCCGATGCTTTTGGCAGGCAGGCGTTTAGTGCTGAGTCCTTCGGTTTTGGCGGCTTTCCGCAGGATTGCGACGATGTCGTCCTTGGAAAGCGGTTGGAGCACGAGTACCCGGGAACGTGACAGTAACGGATTGATAATCTCAAAACTTGGATTTTCGGTCGTAGCGCCTATCAATACGATCGTACCGTCCTCGACATGCGGCAAAAAGGCGTCCTGCTGGGCTTTGTTGAAGCGATGGATCTCATCGACAAACAGTATGGTGCGCATGCCGAGCCGCTGGTTCTGGCGCGCCCGTTCGACTACTTTTGTGATGTCGGCTTTGCCGGACGTGACGGCGCTTAGTTCTATGAAATCCGCCTCTGTTTCCCGGGCACTAATCCGGGCCAGCGTTGTTTTACCGCTGCCGGGCGGTCCCCAGAGTATTAGGCTGGCAGGAGTTTTTTGGGCAATGACTTGCCGGATGATTTTGCCGCTGCCTACCAAATGCAGCTGGCCGATAACGTCATCCAGCATCTCAGGGCGCATTTTTTCCGCAAGCGGTCGTGTGTCCATAGGCGAGTCCATACATGTTACTCTAGCACTTTTCCGTCATGCGCCATAAAGCCGGCTTAGTTCAGCGCCGCTTTGCCGATGCTCTGGATGTGGCGTTTGCGGTAAATGTCAAAGAGCTCACGGCTGCTGCCGTTGCGCTTAATAAAGCTGCTCATACGCTCGCTGCCGATGAAGTGCGGCAGCATGACGTAGGTGGCTCCGTGGCGGTAGAGTTTGGCGGCGTCGTCGTAATTGTCGGCGTGGCAGATGAAGGCGGCTTTGGAGTTACGCCCGGCTATATGCTGTACCAGTATCCGGTTGGTTAGGTAATCCGTGATAGTGCTGACAACCATTTCGGCCTTCCGGACATTGAGCTCTTCGAGCAGTTCCATATCAGTGGCATCGCCGTAGATATGATGAATATGCTGACGTTCCATAGTCTCTATTACGTCCGGATCGTAATCGACGACCACGTATTTCTTCCGGGTGTCGCGGAAGGCCTCGACGAATTCATGACCGCCTTTGTGGTAGCCGAAGAGGATGAGCTCGTACTGGTGTTTTTTGCGATGTTCGGCTTTGGTCTTGGCTGACTCGAAGATCCGCAGCCGTTTCTCGACCAGTTTGTAGAGTTTATCGTCGTATTGCATCAGATAGGTCGAGATGGCTATGGTAATCATGGCGGTCAGCGTTATGACGTCGAGCAGTTGCCGGCCGGCCGAACCGGACGATACGGCCACGGCGACCAGGATGATTGAAAACTCACTGATTTGTGAGAGATGTACGGCCGCTTTGTATCCGACTTGCCGGGTATAGCCGAGCATGCCCATGGTAGCCACTATGAGAAGCGGTTTCGAAATGAGTACAATAACTGCCAGTACAACGGCCGGCCATAAACTATTGGCGATATTCTGCAGGTCTATGCCTTCGCCCAGATGTATGAAGAACAGGGCAACGAAAAAGTCACGCATTGGTTTGAGCCGGGCGCTGATCTCGGAAGCATAGGGAAGCGAGGCGAGCGTAACGCCGGCAAAGAGCGCTCCGACTTCCAAAGAAAAACCTACGGCTGCAAAGACGCTGGCCACTCCAAGCGCCCAGGCCATGGCGAACATGAACAGAAATTCCTGGCTGGCGGCAAAAAACTTGGTGACGCGCGGCATGACATAGACACCCAAAAATGCCAGTGCACTGGCCAGTCCCGCGCCTTTTAACAGTAAAATGCCTGCGTTGGCCGCGGCGTCCGACCCGCCCTGCCCTGCCGCGACGAATAGCAAGGCTATGGTGGCGATAACATCTTCGACTAGCAGAATGCCGGTAGCGACTTGGGCGTAGAGCCGGGACTGTTCTCTCTTGTCACTTAGCGATTTAACTACGATAATCGTGCTGCTGAAGAGCAGCGCCAGCGCTGCGATGAGCGATTCGTAAACGTTGAAACCGAGCGCATAGCAGGCGGCAAAGCCAAGCGGTCCGAGACCGATGGTCACGGCTAGGAAGGTTAATAACACCGGTTTGCCGGTGCTGCGCACAACCGCGAAATTCAGCCCTAAACCGACAATGAACAGCAGCAGGGCAATACCGATCTGACTGAAAGACTCGAATGCTGTCTTGTCGCTGATAAGATGCAGGAAGGACGGCCCGACTATAATACCCGTTAGGATATAGCCCATGACTAATGGTTGCCGCAGTAAGCGCATGACAAGGGATACGCCTGCGGCGACGGCCAGGACTAGGCTGAGCTGAATAAAGACTGATTGATCCATGTGTTCCTAATGATTATCCCAGAAGCATAAGTAGGAAGCAATCGGGTGCGGGTCAGGAATGCAGAGCGGATTAACACGGTACGTGCTAGGATATATGGAGTGCAAAGTATGCAAAAAATAACCCTAATAGTCCTATGAACCCATTCCATACCTCCTCCCCGTTACAAACTATCCTGGCGGTACCAGCTACCAGTTTAACTAGTCAGCATACCTACAGGTATGCTTCCTCCCAAGAACTGATACCTGACACTCACCAGGATAGCTTTCACTATCGGGAGGAGATATGAGATGGGTTCAATGAGTAGCCCTACGAGTAGCTCAAGGATAGTCCGATTGAAAGATAAGCTGTGGTATTTCGGCTTCTCGCTAGCCGTCACGTTGGCGGCCTTGTT